>JAHECC010000134.1 GCA_024641965.1 Rubrivivax sp. | reverse complement strand
TGCACATCGGCGCCGGCGAAAGCGTCGGCCTGGTGGGCGAATCGGGCTGCGGCAAATCGACGCTGGTGCGCGTGCTGGCGCGGCTGCTGGACCCCAGCGACGGGCGCATCGTCTTCGCCGGCAAGGACCTTGCCGCCATGCCCGCCGCGGGCTTTTCCCATGCCGGCGAGCGCGCGTCGATCCAGATGGTGTTCCAGGACCCGACCGATTCGCTGAACCCGCGCTACAGCGCGCGCGAAACCATCCGCGAGCCGCTTCAACTGCTGGGCGGCATGGACCGCGCGGCAGCGGATGCGCGTGTCGATGAAGTGGCCATGCAGGTGGGCCTGCCGCTGGCACTGCTGCCGCGCTTTGCGCACCAGCTGTCGGGCGGGCAGAAGGCGCGTGTCGGCATCGCGCGCGCGCTGGCACTCAAACCCCGGCTGCTGATCCTGGACGAGCCCACCGCCGCGCTCGACGTGTCGGTGCAGGCCACGGTGCTGCAGCTGCTGGCAGGGTTGCGCCGCGATCTGGGCCTGAGCTACTTGTTCGTCTCGCACGACCTCAACGTGGTGCGACTGCTCACCGACCGTGTCGCGGTGATGTACCTGGGCAAGATCGTCGAGGTCGGGCCTTCCGAAGCTGTGTTCCGCGCGCCGCGCCACCCCTACACGCAGGCGCTGGTGTCGGCCATCCCCGGCCAAGGCCCGCGCATCAAGCTGTCGGGCGAAATCACGAGCCCGGTCGACCCCAGCGCGCATGCCTGCCGCTTCCATGGCCGCTGCCCGCAGGGCGAAGACCGTTGCGCGCGTGAAGCACCCCCGCTGCAGCGCCTGGGCGCGCGGCAGGTGGCCTGCCACTTTGCGTCATGATTCAGGCATGTCCGAGCTGAACCCCGTGGCCGAAGCGCCGCCGCGCGCCAATCTGGCCGACCAGGTGTACGCGCGGCTGAAGGCCGAACTGCACGACTTCCTGTGGGCGCCGGGCGACCGCTTTTCCGAAGCCGAGATCGGCCAGCGCACGGGGGTCAGCCGCACGCCGGTGCGCGAGGCGCTGTTCCGCCTGCGCAACGAAGGCTTCATCGAGGTCGAATCGAAGAGCGGCTGGTACGTCAAGCCGATCGACTTCGGCAAGCTCGACCAGCTCTACGACCTGCGCGTGGTGCTCGAACTGGCCAGCGTGGCCAAGCTCGCCGCGCGCAACGAGGACCCGCCCGCGCTGGAATCATTGAAGGCCGCATGGCTGGTGCCGGCCGGCGAGCGGCTGAGCGATGCGCGGGCCGTCGGCGCGCTCGACGAGCGCTTCCATGCCACGCTGGTCAGCGCCGCCGGCAACGCCGAGATCGCGCGTGTGCACCAGGACGTGACCGAACGCATCCGCATCGTGCGCCGGCTCGACTTCACGCGCGCCGACCGCATCGAGGCCACCTACCAGGAGCATGCCAAGGTGCTGCGCGCGGTGATCCAGCGCAAGCTCGACCATGCGCAGATGCTGCTCAAGGCGCACATCGAGCAGAGCAAGGTCGAGGTGCGCAAGATCAGCCTGCATGCGATGCACCAGGCGCGGCAGCGCGCGGGCGGCTGATCAGCGCGCCGTCAGCCGCAGCAGCGCCTGGCCTTCGCCGATCGGATCGCCGACGGCGACCAGGATCTCGCTGATCACGCCGTCGATGGGCGCGCAGGCCGGTATCTCCATCTTCATCGATTCGAGGATCAGCAGATCCTGGTCGGCGCGCACCGCGTCGCCCACCGCGACCTCGATCTTCCAGACGGAGCCGGCCACGTCGGCGCGCAGCGTGTGTGAGGACATGGATGAGTTTCCTATGGTCGCATTGCAAAGCTCGCCCGGCCGGGCGATCGCAAGGGCTCGGCCAGGCGCGCGAATTCGCACAGCAGCGGGCGCGTGCGGCGCGGGTCGATGATCTCCTCGACCCAGAACTTCTCCGCGCTGCGGAAGGGCGAGCGCAGCGCGGTCAGGCGCGACTCGATCTCCAGCAGCTTGGCCTGCGGGTCGTCGGCAGCCTCGATCTCGGCGCGGTAGGCGGCCTCGATGCCGCCTTCGAGCGGCAGCGAGCCCCAGCTGGCCGACAGCCAGGCGTAGCGCAGCGAGAGCCGGCCGGCCGGCTGGTGCGCGGCGCCGGCCACGCCGAAGGCATTGCGCACGATCACGGTGCACCACGGCACCGTGCATTGGTTCATCGCCGCCATCGCGCGCACGCCGTGGCGGATGGTGGCGCTGCGCTCGGCCTCCAGCCCGATCATGAAACCGGGGCAGTCCATCAGGTAGACCACCGGCAGGTGGAAGGTCTCTGCCAGGTCGACGTGGCGCACCAGCTTCTGGCAGGCCTCCGCGCTCCACGCACCGCCGTAGTGGTACGGGTCGCTGGCCAGCAGCGCCACCGGCTGGCCTGCAAGCCGCGCCAGCCCGGCGATGATCGAGCGGCCGAAGTTGCGGCCCATCTCGAAGAAGCTGCCACGGTCGACCACCGCCTCGACGATCGGCCGCATCTTGTAGACATGGCGCCGGTTGCGCGGCACCGCGTCCATCAGCATCGTATCGGCGCGCTCGGGGTCGTCGTCGCTGGGCCCCGCCGGCGGCAGGCCATGCACCGAGGGCGGCAGGTAGGACAGGAAGCGGCGCGCCACGGCAAAGGCCTCGTCCTCGGTGTCGACCGCCATGTCGACGGCGCCGCTGCGCGTCTGGATGTCGGCGCCGCCGAGTTCCTTCTTTTCCAGCGGCTGGCCCAGCCGCGCCACCACCGGCGGCCCGGCAACGAACATCGCCGAATCGCGCGTCATCACCGACAAGTGCGTCGAGGCCAGCCGCGCGGCGCCCAGGCCGGCCACCGAGCCCAGCCCCAGCCCGACCACCGGCACCTCGGCCAGGTTGGCGGTCATGCGCCAGAAGCCGCGCGTGCCGCCGATGCCGCCGGGCAGGTTCGACGCGCCGCGCGTCTCGATGGTCTTGACCGAGCCGCCGCCGCCCGAGCCTTCGATGATGCGCACGATCGGCAGCCGCAACTCGGCCGCCATGTCCTCGGCCATCAGCGGCTTGTTCGGGATCGACGCATCGGCCGAGCCGCCGCGCACGCTGAAGTCGTCGCCGACCACGACCACCGGCCGGCCATCGATGCGCCCGCGCCCGAACACGCAGTTGGCCGGGGTGACCTCGGTGACCGCGCCGTGCTCGTCGTAGCTGCCGACACCCGACAGCGCGCCCACCTCGTGGAAGCTGCCGCCGTCGACGAGGCGATCGATGCGCTCGCGCACCGTCAGCCGGCCGGCGTCGTGTTGCCGCTTGACCTTGTCGGGCCCGCCCATGCGCTGTGCCATCGCGCTGCGGCGCTGCAGTTCCTCGAGTTCCGGCTTCCAGCCCATGGCGGGTGTTCCTCGTGTTGGCGACACGGGCCATTCTCACCTGCGCGTGGCCGCGGCCCGCCGTTACCATGCGCCAACGCGCAAGGAGCCGAGTCATGAACTTTGAAGGTCGCACTGTGCTGATCACCGGCGCCGCCGGGCAGCTGGGCCAGGCGGTGGTGGCGGCCTTCGCGGCGCAGGGCGCGCGGCTGGCCCTGGTCGACCGCCAGACCGCTGGGCTGAAAGCCGGGTTCGGCGGCAAGCCGGACATCGCGCTGATCGACGCCGACCTGCTCGACGGCCCACAGGTCGCGGCGGCGGTGGCCGCAGCCACGACGCGCTTCGGCCGCATTCACGTGCTGTGCCATCTGGCCGGGGGGTTCCGCATGGGCGAGGCCGTGCATCAGACCAGCGCCGCGACCTGGGATTTCCTGTTCGACCTGAATGCGCGCAGCTTCGTCAACATCGGCCGCGAGCTGGTGCCGCACATGCTGGACAACGGCGGCGGCAGGATCGTCGCGGTGGGCGCTTACGCCGCACGGCAGGGCACGGCGAACATGGGTGCCTACATCGCGTCGAAGAGCAGCCTGATTCGCCTGGTCGAGTCGATGTCGGCCGAGCTCAAGTCGCAGCACATCAACGTCAACTGCGTGTTGCCGACGATCATCGACACGCCGGCCAACCGCGCCTCGATGCCCGACGCCGACCCGGCCGCGTGGGTCGCGCCGCAGGCACTGGCCGAAGTGATCCTGTTCCTGGCCTCGGATGCGGCGCGCGCGGTTCACGGCGCGGCGCTGCCGGTGACCGGGTTGAGTTGAGTGGCGGCGCGTACCGGGTAGGCGGCGTGCACCGTACAGCGGTCCGAGCCCCTTCGGAGCGGCCGGGCGGGGGCTCAGGCGCGATTGGGGTCGTTCACTTAGAACGTGGGAGCGGATGCCGTGCACGGCGGCCTTCGAACTGCGCAGACGAAGGGAAGTGAACTTCCAGGCGCAATTGGTCAAGACGCCTCTGGTTGCTACGGCTTCAGACTGGTGGCTGCAGGTCATGTTCGGCGGCCGAAGGGTGGCGGGCTCCGAAACCTGACACCGCTGCGTCAGCGGATGCGCCAAGGCATGAGCATTCGCAACCTTGCGGTCAACACCCAGCTGGCCTGCGCCCAGCAGATCAAGGCCTTCGCGAGGCGCTTCGGCTGCTCGCCCGAACTGCCCGGCACCGAGCAGGTTCGCACCTACCAGCTTCACTTGATCGAGCCGCGCCGACAAAGCCACGCGGCCAGACCACTTGCATGATCCGGTCCCGAGTCCGGACCAAGGGCACACGCCGCGCGAGTTCGATCCGCACGGATCCGTCCCGGGCCGGCGATGCGGCCCTCGAGCGGGCACACATCCCGATCACCGATGCGGAATCCCGCGTCGAGCGCCATCGACGCTGCGCTGCTTCTGCTCTTCTGGTGACTGGCCATGTCAGCACCGAGTTGCGGTTCCGCAACAAAGCCGGAGGTGGCGGAATCTCCCCAAACCATCGGCAAACCATCGGCAAACCATCGGGACACGCGCTTCGAAGTGGGGCGAATATCGCTGAACGACAAAAGCCCCAGAAGGGAGCAGCGCCATGTCAACCCCCGCGTTTCGTGCATTCGCCATCCTGTTGCTGGTCCTGTCGACGGCCGGTTGCGGCGGCGGCGGCGCGGACTCGGCCACCCCGCCGACATCGAGCACGGTCGGGCCGTTGCTCCCGGAACCAGGCAATGCGCTGATCAGGAGCGTGCTGCCCAACGCTTCGGCCGCACCGGCGGACCCGCAAGAAATACGCGCCGGGCACATCCTTTCGCGCCTCGACGTGTTCTTCGACGCCAGCGCCACCGTGGCCCAGTACAACGCGGTCGCGCTCGCTGCGGGCGCGACCGGCATCGCCGCCTCGAGGGCCGGAATCCCGGTCGTCTCGATGCAGATTGCGCAGCAGCCGGGCATTGCCGCGCTGCGCGCGCTGGCCGTCCAATTGCGTGCGATGCCCGGCGTCATCTACGCGACGCCCGCGCGCACACTGGGCGCCGATGTGCTCGCCGGAGAGACCGACTCCACGCCGGGATCCAAGGCGATTGCGCAGCACCTGCTGATCTCGCGCTTTCCGCAGGCCTGGAATGCACGCACGGCCGACGGCGTCAACTGCTCAGCGAACAAGGTGACCGTCATCGCGTTCGACGTTTTCGGGCACGACAACGTGCTGCGCCCGGACTTTCGCACGAAATTCGACCAGACCAACTTCGTACGTGACCCCGACGTGGCGACGCTGGACCCCTCGGACCCCGAGTCCGGGCACGGCTACGACGTCACCATGGTGCTCGGCGGGAAGTTCGACACCACCGCGCCGACCGGAGCGCAGCCGTTCGAGGATTGCCTCAAGGTCGTGCAGGCCGAGGCCGGCGGCAGGAGCACCGCCGACGCGCTTCTGACGTTGTGGGACCGAATCCAAGGGTCCGGCTCGCAAGGCAAGTTCATCCTCAATGCCTCGCTTGGCTTTAGATCCACCCTGTGTGGACCGACAGCGGATCAGCCCTGCGATGCGCAAACCCTGCCGCTGACACCGCCAGCGGCGCTCAAAGACGACATCGCGCAGCGCGTGCTGATGGCGGCCTTCTGGAAGAGCCTGGCGGTGATCGATCCGACGCTGCACACGCGCATGCTGATCGTCGCGAGTGCCGGGAACATCGAGGAGGACGACACCGGATTCCTGAGCCAGATCTATCGCGGCTTTCGCGACTCGCGGTTCAACAGCCCGTTCACCTTGAGCACGCACATCTCGGCCTTGGATTCGATGCTGGCCGACGCTTCGCTTTGGACGAGCAGTTCGATACCCAACGCGCCCGACCTTGGCTTCTCGCCCGCCGAGATCCAGCAACTCCGCAGCACCCTGGTTGGCGCGACCGGCGTTAGGTCAAGCGCGACGGCCGACAACCTTCTCGTGGCCGACAGCGCCTCGTGCGGCGGCGGGCAGGCCGGAGAGTGTGGCGAGGATCTCGCCGCAGTCGGGCAATCGGTGTTCAACTTCCTCGGCGGCGCGATCCGCGCGGTCGGCGAGCAGATCGTGTTCGACGGCGCCCGACTCAACGGCACCAGCTATGCCGCGCCGCAGGTTGCAGGCCTCGCCGCACTGATGCTCGCCGCCTCGCCCGAGATGCGCAACGCACCGTTGCCCACGCTGGTCAGCATCCTCACCGCCACGGGCACGCCCGTGTCGGTCAACGCGGTGCCCCTGATCGACGCCTACGCTGCGATGCTCGCGCTTGACAGCCACGATCCCAGCGGTTCGCGCAGGGTGCGCAAGGCGCTGCTCGACGTCAACGGCGACGGCGTGTTCGACCACCTGGATCTGTTGAAGTTCGAAGCCGCGTACCGGCTGGGCGATCCGAGCGCGCCCACCATTCCGGCGTCGCGCGATTTCAGCCGCTACGACCTCAACGGCGACGGCGCGACCGGTGGCATCCCGACGCGCGCCTTCGATCTGGACGTGAATACGCCGCCCTTTGCCGCACCGATGATCAACACGGTCACCTATCGGATCCCGTTGCTCGGCGGCAGCGAATTGCCGGTGACGCTCAACGAAGCGGCCGTCAACGATCTGGAAATACTCTGCTACTACGCCTACTCGAATCTCTACACCGGCGACACGGCGCTGCGCGCCGACATCCTGCGACCCGAGCGCTGCCTTCGTGTGCAGATGACCCTGAGCCTCGCCGGCGTGGTGGCACCGGCGAGCGCCACGATCAGCGGTACCGCGCCCGTGCAGATCGTGCTCACCCAGCCCAATGGCCAGGGCGGGTTCTCCCCGCTTGTGAATGCGCCGGTTCAGCTTACCGCGGCCTGCGGATCGCTCGGCGGCACGACCGGGCAAACCGATTCGAACGGTCGGTTCGAGACCAACGTCACGCCCAACAGCGGTTGCACATCGATCACCGTCACCGCGCAGGTCGAAGGCACGCAGAGCAACCAGCCCGTCGTGCGGCAAAGCGTCTCGGCCAATGTTGGCACCGCGGGAGCGTCTTCGCTGAGCGGAAGGCTCGTCGCAGCATCCGGTCCGCCGACTGGCGCGACTTGTCTCAAATTCGTAGATCTCGACGGCGCTAACGGCGGCGCGGTCAATTGCGACCAGACGTCGCTGACGGTCTCGATGGGACCTGGCGGACTGACCGTGTCGTCCGCGGTTGCGGGAACCTCCGACAATCCGCCCAGCGAAGGGATGACGGGCTTCTCGCTGCGCATCACGCTGCCGACGCCCGCGCAAGTTGGCGCGCCTTTCACGGTTCGCGCCCAGATCATGCCCGCATGGTTCGGCGCTTCTACCGGAAACCGTCAAGCAACCATCCGCAATGCCTGCTCCGGTACGACGCCGCAGATCATCGATGGGACCGCGACCTATCGCGTGGTCGACGATGCGGTCCTCGAGAACGACCTGAATTTCGAGATCAGCGCAGGTTCCTTCGGGGGGGAGCCCGGCCATTGCCTTATCGACGTCACCCTGACCTGCTCGGGTTTCTCAGGCAGGTCCTGCGCGGGATCGGGCGTGTTGTTCCAGATCAGCGTTCAGTAGGCCAATAGGAACCTGAATGATCACGCTGCCAGCCGCGCCGACGAGTGGCCTGTGGCGTCAAGACCAGCGGCCGAAATGCATCCTCTTGCACTGCGGCGAGTCGAGGCTGCGGGCCTCGGAGTTGAGTTGGTCGATGCGTGCACGGCGATGCCCGGGATCCTGTTCGCGTCCCCGGGGCGCCCACTTGCCACGGCCATCGTGTCGGCGGATCCGGTTGGCAGCCCCACGGACCCCGCCGCCTACGCCCACTTGCGCGCGACCAGAAGCGTCGCGCTTCATCGGCACCGGAAGGCGCCCGACTTAGAGAGGGGTTAAGAAAATGACATCCACCAGTTCGATTCAAGGAATGAAGACCCTCGGCGCCTTTGGATTCGGTCTTGGCCGCTTCTCATCGACCATCTTCAAGATACTCCTGGGGTTCATGGCGCTGCAGTTGCTGGCGTCCTGCGGCGGGGATGATGGCGACGGCAGCAACAATCCGGCGTTCCGCATCGCGCTCGAGCAGGAGAACGCCGCGAGCGCGACCATCGGTCCGGACGGTGGCTCGATCGAGACCACGGCCAGGGACGGCACGCGCTTCAAACTCGAGATCCCGCCGCTGGCGCTGCTCGAGAAGACGGCGATCACCATCACGCCGGCACTCGCGAGCGGAACGCCCTTCTCGGGTGGCGCGCTCGCCGCGATCCAGTTCGAACCGAGCGGTCTCGCGCTTTGGGCGCCCGGTTCGCTGACCGTCCAGCTCGGCGCGGCTCCTGATCCAGCAGCGCTCGTCGGCTTCGGCTGGGCCGGGAGTGGCGGGAGCGTGGGCCTCGAGCTGGTGCAGGTGACCGGTGCGCAGCTCGCCTACTCGGTGACGCACTTCAGCGGTCTCGGCGCTGCACTGGCGGCGCCGGCGGACCTCGCGGCGCTCCTGGCGGGCTCCAATACCAGCGCCACCCAGAACTATCAGAACCAGACCGTCGCGGCCTGCTCGAGCTCGGACGCGGCCACGCTCCAGACGACGCTTCGGGACTGGTACGACAGCGCCATCGCGCCCGCGCTCGGTGCGGCCAACAATGACCCCGCGCTCACGCAGGCACTTCGCGATTTCGAGGCCTGGAGGAGGGCCGTCGGCCTCGTCCCGTACCTTTGTGGCCTCGCGTCATCACCCGACCTCGGCAGCCGGCTCGCACAAGGGGAGTCGCTCGCCGCGACGGCGCTGAAGGACGGCATTGATCGCGCGCACCTGCGGTGCCGCTCGCTCCAGAACATTCAGGGCGCCGAGGATGCGCTGCGCTGGCAGGCCATCGCCGAGGCCATGAACCTCCTTGGCGCTGGCAGCGGCCTCGCGCTGGACGACGTGCTCTCAGGGCTTTGCATCGAGATCGTCTACCGCGACACCAACTACGCGTCGACGCCCCAGACGGGGGTGACCTCGCCGCTCACGGCGGAGGTCGAGATTTCGTTCCCCGCATTGAACAACGTCCCCTTCTACCAGCCGATCGCCGTGAAGGTGGATGCGCAGGGCACCCGCGAAACGTCGGCGAGCGGGTACACCGATGGTGTCGGGATCTTCACGGCACCCTTCACCCCCGACGGGAGCGGACAGATCAGCTTCACGATCAAGTCCTGCTACGAAGACCCGACCTTACCGAAGGTGTCGGAGCACGTATGTCAGACGGCGATCCTCGTGCGCGGGCTCGAGGTACAACCGAAGACGGCACAGATCGCGCAGGGGGGTACGCAGCAGTTCTCCGCGCTGCTCGGGGGCAGCACCTACAGCAATGTGAGCTGGTCCACGACCGGCGGCATGATCGACGGGAACGGCCAATTCACTGGCGCGACGCCCGGTGCCTTCACGGTGACGGCCACGGACCTGGCGGACCCGAGCATGAAGGCGACCGCGACAGTGACCGTGAACGGCGGGCCGGTCGGCACCATCGTCTGGCGGGCGAGCAGCTGCAAGTTCAACCCGGGCACCGGAGTGCTGGTCGGCGGTAATACCTTCTGCAACGACGGCACCCTGCTTGGCGCGCCCGCGGCCCTTCCCTACCAGCAGATGGACACGGCGACCTGCAGCCGTTCGTTGCCTGGCACCGGGTCGGCATCGGCCTCCGCCACGGCCGACATCAACTCGAACTACCTCACGGGCGCGGGTGGTGAGCGCAACGGCTTCCATCTCGCCACCTCCATGCAGGCGAGCGCGACGCTGATGCTCGAGACGCCGGACAACGGAGCCTATGCCAGTGGCGGGGGCGGCGCGTCCTGCTACGTCGAATTCGAGATCCAGAACGGTTCCGTGCCCTACGAGGCGTCGGCGACGCTCGCCAAGATGACCTCAGGAGGCTTCGGTAACCCACCGCTCGCCTTCCTGTTTCTGGCCCGTACGACGCCGTCGCCGCCGCTCGTCATCTTCGAAGTAGACGGCCAGAGCCTCTCTCGCCAGGGCGTCCTCGAGCCGGGGCGCTATCGGACGGAGATGAACACCCATGCCGATTCGAGCTTTGGCGGCGGTGTCGGCGGCTCGGGAACGGCGCAAGCCTCGGGAAGCTTCGACCTGCGCCTCGGGCCGCAGTGACCCGCGCGAGCGACCGTGAGAGCGGGTAGCTCCCGGGCGACCTCATCGTTGCAGATTCGCTCCAGAA
>JAHECC010000326.1 GCA_024641965.1 Rubrivivax sp. | reverse complement strand
CGGATGCTGCGCGTGATGCAGGGCGACAAGCTGCTGTTCGAGACCCAGGTCGACGAGGACGCGGTGCTGGTCTGGTCGTCCGACCGCAACCTGCTGTTCATTCCCGATTGATGCCGTGGCGGTGAAACGCTGGGCGACATTGCTGCTGCTCGGGCTGGCCGCGCTGGGCGCGGTGCGCGCCGAAGCGCAGCGCATGACGTTGCTGGTGTATTACAGCAACCCACGGCTGGCCGCCGACCCCACCGACTGCAGCGCCGTGGTCGCGCGCGACCGCAGCGTGCCGCTTGCCGTCGGAGTGGCCGCGGCGGCGCTGCAGCAACTGTTTGCCGGGCCCACCGACGCAGAGAAGGCGATGGGCTATCGCTCGCCATTTTCCACAGCCACCGCCGCTCTGCTGAAGCGCGTGCGCGTGCAGGACGGCACCGCCTATGTCGATCTGCACGACCTGCGTGCCGAATTGGCTGGCGCCACCTCGAGCTGTGGCGCGGCCGAATTCCAGTCGCAGGTGCAACGCACGCTGCGCCAGTTTCTGCCGATACAGCGCGTGGTCTTCGCCATCGAGGGCCAGCCGCGAATCTTCTACGATTGGATGAACGAAGGCTGCGGCCCGGCCAACGGCGACTGCGATGCGCGGCCCTTTGCCACGTCCACACAACACGAAGGAGCCCGACGATGATCGTCACCACCACCCCGCAGATCGAAGGCCGGCGCATCACGCGCTACTTCGGCGTCGTCGCCGGCGAAGCCATCCTCGGCGCCAACCTGTTCAAGGACATGTTCGCCGGCATCCGCGACCTGGTCGGCGGGCGCTCGGCCACCTACGAGCGCGAACTGCAGCGTGCCCGCGACATCGCGATGAAGGAGCTGCAGCAGCGCGCGCAGGAGATGGGCGCGAACGCCGTCGTCGGCGTCGATCTGGACTACGAGGTGCTGGGCCAGAGCAACGGCATGCTGATGGTGTCGGCCAGTGGCACGGCGGTGTTTGTCGAAGGCTGATGCGGGGCAATTCGCGGGCGTCGGCAATCTGGCGGTCACCGGGCGTTCGCCATGCCAAGCCGGTTGGCAGGCCTCGACCCAAAGTCGGCCTCCATCCATCTGCGAAGCGGTCATTGGCAAATCGCTCTGATCAGCCCCAAGTGGGCGTCCAGGCTCGGTCGTCTTCGGCATGGAGAAGCTTGCCGGCGAGGAGGTGGCGCCGGTTGGCGCTGGTCATCCAGTGACGCAGAAACCGCCGCGGCTGCCGCGACAGCCAGCCGTGGCGCAAGAGCATCGACTCCGCGTTGCGGCAGCACCATAGTGAGCCAGAGAAAGCCCAACCAAAAAGTGGTTGCGCGATCCGGCGCCATCGAATAAAACGGCGACTGTAGCGCCCGCAACCCAACCACAACCAGGGGGACATAAATGGCCAAAGCAGCAGGCAAGCCCAAGTCGGGCAAGCCCAACTTCCTCATCCTGTGGGGTGACGACGTCGGGCAATCGAACTTGAGCATCTTCAGCAAGGGCATGATGGGCTATCGCACGCCCAACATCGACCGTATCGCCGAGGAAGGCATCCTCTTCACCGACTATTACGCGGAGCAGAGTTGCACCGCCGGCCGCGCGTCGTTCATGACCGGCCAGTGCGGCTTGCGCACGGGGTTGACGAAGGTCGGCCTGCCCGGCGCCCCTCTCGGCATGCGCGCCGAGGATCCGAACATCCCCGAACTGCTGAAGCCGCACGGCTACGTCACCGGCCAGTTCGGCAAGAACCACTTCGGCGACCGCGACGAACACCTGCCGACGATGCATGGCTACGACGAGTTCTTCGGCAACCTGTATCACCTGAACGCCGAAGAGGAGCCGGAGAACCCCGACTACCCCAGCGCGAAGGACTTTCCCAACTTCCGCAAGAAGTATGGCCCGCGTGGCGTGCTGCACTGCTGGTCGGACGGCAAAGGCGGGCAGAAGATCGAGAACACCGGCCCGCTGACCAAGGAACGGATGAAGACCTGCGACGTCGAGTTCATGAAGGCCGCCAAGGCCTTCATCAAGAAGGCGAACAAGGCGGGCCAGCCCTTCTTCCTATGGTTCAACACCAGCCACATGCACTTCCGCACGCACATCGAGGACCGCATCAAGGGCCAGGCGGGGCGCTGGCAGTCCGAATACCACGACTGCATGGTCGAGCACGACAAGCACATCGGCGAGATGCTCGACCTGATCGATGAACTCGGCATCGCCGACGAGACGATGGTGATGTACAGCACCGACAACGGCCCGCACATGAACACCTGGCCGGACGCGGGCATGACGCCCTTCCGCAACGAGAAGAACTCCAACTGGGAAGGCGCGTACCGCGTGCCGTGCATGGTGCGCTGGCCGGGCGTGATCAAGCCCGGCACGGTGAGCAACGAGATCGTCAGCCACCTCGACTGGCTGCCGACCATCGTCGATGCCGCCGGCGAACCCGACATCAAGGAGAAGCTGAAGAAGGGCTACGAGGCCAACGGCAAGAAGTTCAAGGTGCATCTCGACGGCTTCAGCCTGATGCCGTACCTGAGCGGCAAGACGAAGAAGCACGAACGCAAGGGCTTCTTGTACTTCACCGACGATGGCGACCTCGCTTGTTTGCGCTACGACAACTGGAAGTTCGTGTTCATGGAGCAGCGTGCCAAAGGCACCCTGCAGATCTGGGCCGAACCGCTCGTGACGCTGCGGCTGCCCAAGCTTTTCAACCTGCGTACCGACCCCTATGAACGTGCGGACATCACTTCGAACACCTACTACGATTGGCTGATCGACCGCGCCTTCATGTTCGTGCCGGCGCAGGCCGGGGTGGCCGAGTTCCTGGCCACCTTCAAGGAGTTTCCGCCGCG
>JAHECC010000133.1 GCA_024641965.1 Rubrivivax sp. | reverse complement strand
GAGAAGGGCTTGGCGACCATCGCCACGCCGCGCTGCTGCAGCATCGCGAAGGTGTCGCGCGCGCTGTGGCCCAGCGCCAGCACGGCATGGCCGCAGCGCAGTGCTTCGCCACCCGCAAGCACCAGCCCGCGCAGGTGGCCGTCCTCGATGAGCAGGTCGGTCACCTGCTGGCCGAAGCGGACCTCGCCGCCCAGCACCTCGATCTCGGCGCGCATCTTCTCCACCATGCCCACCAGCCGGAAGGTGCCGATATGCGGCTTGGCGACGTAGAGAATTTCCTCCGGTGCGCCGGCCTTGACGAATTCGTGCAGCACCTTGCGCGTCAGGTGGCGCGCATCGCTGATCTGGCTCCACAGCTTGCCGTCGCTGAAGGTGCCGGCGCCGCCCTCGCCGAACTGCACGTTCGATTGCGGGTCGAGCACGCCGCGGCGCCACAGGCCCCAGGTGTCCTTGGTGCGCTCACGCACCGGCTTGCCGCGCTCCAGCACGATCGGCGCCAGGCCCATCTGCGCCAGCACCAGCGCGGCAAACAGCCCGCAGGGGCCGAAGCCGATGACCACCGGTCGCGGCCGTGCTTCGGCGCGCCAGTCGGCCGGAACGTGGCAGGGCAGGCGGTAGCGCGTGTCCGGCGCGGCGCGCACGTGGCGGTCGTGCGCCAGCCGCGCCAGCACGGCGGCTTCGTCCACGCCTTCGGCCAGCTCGCAGTCGACGGTATAGATCAGCAGCACCGCCGACTTGCGCCGCGCATCCCAGGCACGACGGAAGACCTTCAGCGCGGCCAGTTCGGCATCGCGCAGGCCCAGGCGTTCGAGCACCGCGGCGCGCAGCGCCGGCGCGGCGTGGTCCAGTGGCAGCCGCAGTTCGGTGATGCGCAGCATCACTGCGCGCGAGTGAGCGGCGCTCAGCCGCCCTTCTTGGCGCGCTTGCCGGGGTTCTTCTTGCTGCGCGTTTGCACGCCGCGCTCCAGGCTGACCTTCTGGCCACGCTTGGTGGTCAGCGTCACGCCGGTGGGCGCCGGCGGACGCGGCGTGGCCTTGCGGTCGGCTTCAGTGATGATCTTGTTGCCCATGTGTGGCTCCGATGGATTGAATGGCAAAGGCGCGATTAGGCCACAGCGCGAGCCGCTGACGATTGCCCGACAATGCGGCCATGCTCGCGCAACGCACCCTGAAGTCGATCACCCACGCCGTGGGCCTGGGCGTGCACAGCGGCCAGAAGGTGGAGCTGACGCTGCGCCCGGCGCCGCCGGACAGCGGCATCGTCTTCCGCCGCACCGATCTGCCGGTGCCGGTGGACATTCCTGTTTCGCCATTCGCGGTCAGCGACACGCGCATGGCCACCACCATCTCGCCGGGTGGCGAGCCGGGCATGCCCGTGGTGCAGACCATCGAGCACCTGCTGTCGGCCTGCGCCGGCCTGGGCCTGGACAACCTCGCCATCGACATCAGCGGCGAAGAGGTGCCGGTGCTCGACGGCTCGGCGGCCAGCTTCGTCTACCTGCTGCAAAGCGCCGGCATCGTGCTGCAGGACCGGCCCAAGCGTTTCCTGCGCGTGACCAAGCCGGTGGAGATCCGTGAAGGCGAGGGCGCCTCGCTGAAGTGGGCGAAGCTCGAGCCCTTCCACGGCTACCGGCTGAGCTTCGAGATCGAGTTCAACCATCCGGCGGTGGATGCCACCGGCCGCGTCGTGACATTCGATTTCAGCGAAGGCCAGTACAAGCGCGACATCGCGCGTGCGCGCACCTTCGGTTTTGCCCGAGACGTGGAGGCGATGCGCTCACGCGGTCTCGGGCTGGGCGGCAGCCTGGACAACGTGGTCGTGGTCGACGACAGCCGCGTGCTGAACGCCGACGGGCTGCGCTACGCGGACGAGTTCGCCAAGCACAAGATCCTCGACGCCATCGGCGACCTGCAGGTGCTGGGCCAGCCGCTGCTCGCGGCCTACAGCGCCTACAAGAGCGGGCATGCGCTGAACAACAAGCTGCTGCGCGCGCTGCTGGCCGACCCCGACGCGCACGAGACCGTCAGCTTCGCGCACGCCGACGAAGCGCCCAAGGGTTTTGCCGAGATGACGCCGGCATGGTGATCTTCCGCCTGGTGTTCGGGCTGCTGCTGCTGGCCGGCATCCTGTGTTTCGCGATGTACGTGGCCACCGGCAGCGCCATGTGGCGCCAGCGCGGGTTGGTCATCGTCAAGTGGACCGTGCTTGCCGGGCTGGGCTTCTTCGGCGTGATCATCCTGGAGCGGTTGGCGTCGATGCTGTGAGGCGCCGGCGCGAGGCTCAGAACAGGCGCTCGGCGAAGAACTGCAGCGTGCGCGCGTGCGCCAGCGCGGCGCTGGCGGCGTGATACGAGCCGCGCGCCCAGCAATTGAAGCCATGGTCGGCGGCGTCGTAGACGAAGAGCTCGGCGGTCTTGCCCCGCATCGCTTCGCGTACCTTGTCGACGGCCGCCAGCGGAATGTTGGCGTCGAGCGCGCCGTAGTGGAACTGCATCGGGCATCGGATGCCGCTCGCCAGGTCGAGCTGGTCCTGGATGCCACCGCCATAGAAGGCCACGGCGGCATCCGCATCGGTGCTCGCTGCGGCATTGAAGGCCAGCCGCCCGCCCATGCAGTAGCCGAAGGTGCCGACGCGGCGCGTGCCGACCTCGGGCCGAGCGCGCAGGCTGCGCACTGCGGCTTGGATGTCCTGCTGCAGCGCCTCGCGGTCCATGGCCATGGCCATGGCGCGGCCGCGCTGGATGTCGTCGGGCGTGTAGCCAAGCTCGATGCGCCGCTGCTGCTGCCAGAACACATCGGGCGCCAGCACCACGAAGCCGTCCATCGCGTACTGCTCGGCCACCGCGCGGATATGCGTGTTGACGCCGAAGATCTCCTGGTACAGCAGCAGCCCCGGCCCGCTGCCGGCCGGCGGCAGTGCCAGGTAGGCGTCGAAGCTGCCGGCGCCGCTGTCGATCGTGGTCCAGCTGGTCTTGATGGGGCTGCTCATGTTTGCGTCTCCTTGGGTTGCGTGAGTCAATAACTGCGTCCGCGACGGAACTGCGCGTGCGCGCGCGGCGCCAGCGTGGTGGCGCGTGCCATCGCCGCCAGCGACGGGCCGGCATGTGCATGCGTGATCGCCAGGCCGAGTGCGTCGGCAGCGTCCTTGCCGGGCAGGCCCGGCAGCTGCAGCAGCCGCATCACCAACTCCTGCACCTGCTCCTTGCTGGCATGGCCGTGGCCGACGATCGATTTCTTCAACTGCAGCGCGGTGTATTCGGCCACCTGCAGGCCGCCCGATACCAGCGCCGCCAGCGCCGCGCCGCGCGCCTGGCCGAGCAGCAGCGTGCTCTGCGGGTTGACGTTGACGAAGACGATCTCCACCGACGCGCAAACCGGCCGGTAGGTCTCGACCACCTCGCGCACGCCGTCGAAGATGATCTTCAGCCGTGCCGGCAGATCGCTCCGTGCCGCCTCGCCGGTGCGTATCGTGCCGCTGGCGACGTAGCCGAGCTGGCGGCCATCGACCTCGACCACGCCAAAGCCGGTGCACTGCAGGCCCGGGTCAATGCCCAGGATCCGGCCCTTCATGGTGTCAGGCTGGCGTACCAGCGCACCGAGTGGAAAAACACCGGCGCCGCAAAGCACAACGGCGCGACGCGGTCGAGCAGACCGACCGCACCGGTGACCGCGCTCTGGTTGCCCCAGAAGCCGACGCCCGCGTCCTTCTTCAACGCCTTCATCACGAACTCGCCGAGCGTGCCGCAGGCGCCGGCGACGAAGCCGAACGCCGATGCCTGCACGGCCTGGAAGGGCGTGATCCAGACCAGCAACACCCCCAGGGCGGCAGCAGCCAGCGCGCCACAGAGCCAGGCGCGATAGGAGAATGCGCGGTCGATGCGCCGCGCCACCGGGCGGCGGCGCAGCCAGCGGCTCATCAGCTCCTGCACGATCTGCGCAGTGGCCGTCACCACCACCAGGAAGAACAACAGGAAGGCGCCCCCGCCGGGGTGGCCCGGTTCCTGAAGCAACAGCAGCGCCGGCGCATGGCTCAGGCCGAAGACGCAGACCATGATGCCCCACTGGATCTTGGCGTTGCGTTCGAGAAAGCGCTCGGGGTCGCCGGCCAGCGCGCTCATCACCGGTATCGCCAGGAACACGTACACCGGGATGAAGACGCTGAACAGATTGAAGCTGCGATAGGCCACCAGCACGTACTGCAGCGGCAGCACGATGAAGAAGGCCAGGATCAGGCTGCGGTGGTCGCTGCGTCGCGTGTGTGCCAGCGTAATGAACTCGCGCAGCGCCAGGAACGAGAACACGCCGAAGAGCAGCGTCGCGCCGGCCGCGCCCGAGATCCACGACAACCAGAACACCAGCGTGCCGATCCACAGTGCGCGCAGGTCGCGTTTCAGCGTCGGATGCCGGCCCATCAAGTCATCGTCCGGGTGGCGCAAGGAGCGCACGAACAACCCGATCGTGGCCGTACTGAGCAGGCCGAACAGGATCAGGAACAGCAGCGCCACCTGCTGCTCGACCGACAGCGAACGCAGCGCGTTCATGCAGCGGTGGGGCGAAGCGCGATCACCGATGTGCGCGCACGCTCCAGAAAGCTTTGCTTGTCCTCGTCGGGCTGCAGCTGCATCGGCGCGCCGAAGGTGGCGGTGCACAGGATCGGCACCGGCACGACCTCGCCCTTGGGCATGACGCGCTGCACGTTGTCGATCCACACCGGCACCAGCTGCACGGCCGGAAACTGCTCGGCCAGGTGGTACAGCCCGCTCTTGAAGGGCTGTGGCTCACCCTTGTTGCTGCGCGTGCCTTCAGGAAAGATGACCAGCGAATCGCCGTGTTCCAGCGCCTCGGCCAGTGGCTCGAGCGGGTCCTGGTCCTCGCTTCGCGTGCGGCTGACATACACCGCGTGGAACACCTCGCGCGTCAGCCAGTGCTTGAATCTGCCGGCGGTCCAGTAGTCGCGCGCGGCAATCGGCCGCGTGCGCACGCGCAGGTCGTCGGGCAGTGCGGCCCAGATCAGCACCCAGTCGAGGTGACTCTGGTGGTTGGCGAAGTAGATGCGCTGCAAGGCCTCGGGCGGGCAACCCTTCCAGTGGCCCTGGGCGCCTGTGATCAGCCGAGCCACGAAGGACACCAGCATGCCCATGGTCTTGACCGCGATCGACATGCGGCGATGGTAGCCGAGCGACATGCCCGGCCCTGGCCGACGATGTCTGCACGCGCCGCATTGCGGTTCTTCACGTTCGCACCGTTGCCGGAGGGTCCAAGATCACCGTGGCGCACGCGGCCGTCAGCGGGGTGGCCCACTCCGTTCAGAGGAATGCCTATTCACTCCGTGGGCCACCCCCACGCCGGCTTCGCCCCGCTCGAACGCGCCGACTACTAGACGTGTATACCTAACGGCCGCAACGCGCCGCAATCCGTCGCCGAGCGCGATCAGTGCCGGAAGTGCCGCGTGCCGGTGAAGACCATCGTGATGCCGCGCTCGTCGGCCGCGGCGATGACCTCGTCGTCGCGCATCGAGCCGCCGGGCTGGATGACGCAGGTCGCACCTTCGTCGATGACCACGTCCAGCCCGTCGCGGAACGGGAAGAAGGCGTCGCTGGCCACCGCCGAAGCCGCCAGCGACAGCCCGGCATTGCCGGCCTTGATGCGCGCGATGCGCGCCGAGTCGATGCGGCTCATCTGACCGGCACCGACGCCCAGCGTCATGCCGCCGCCACAGAAGACGATGGCGTTGCTCTTCACGAACTTCGCCACCTTCCAGGCGAACAGCAGGTCGTCCATCTGCGCAGAGCTTGGCGCGAGTTTCGTGACCACGCGCAATTCGGCCCGGTCGACGTTCTTCAGGTCCGGGCCCTGCAGCAGCATGCCGCCGCCGATGCGCTTGAAGTCCAGCGCATTCACGGCCGCGCCCAGCGGTACCTCGAGCACACGCAGGTTCTGCTTGGTGGCGAAGATCGCGCGCGCCTCGGCCGAGAAGCCCGGCGCGATCAGCACCTCGACGAACTGCTTGTTGTCGCCGATCTGCCGGGCAGTGGCTTCGTCCACCGGCCGGTTGAAGGCCAGGATGCCGCCGTAGGCCGAGGTCGGGTCGGTCTTCCAGGCCTTGGCATAGGCCTCGACCAGCGTCGCACCGACGGCCACGCCGCAGGGGTTGGCATGCTTGACGATCACACACGCTGGCGTGTCGAAGGTCTTCACGCATTCCCAGGCGGCGTCGGCATCGGCGATGTTGTTGTAGCTCAGCTCCTTGCCCTGCCGTTGCGTCCAGCCTGCGAGCAGGCCGACGCCCGGTTGGCCCTCGCGATAGAAGGCTGCGGCCTGGTGCGGGTTCTCGCCGTAGCGCATGTCCTGCGTCTTCGTCAGCTGCAGGTGGTAGCGGGCCGGGAAGGGCTCGCGCGCCGGCACCGCCGCCGTGTCGTGCTCGGCGCCGGGCGCGAGCGCGCCCAGGTAGTTGGCGATCATGCCGTCGTAGGCGGCGGTGTGGGCATAGACCTTCTTTGCCAGCATGAAGCGCGTGTCGCGCTGCACGCCGCCTTCGCGCAACTCGGCCAGCACGCGCGCATAGTCGGCCGGGTCGATGAGCACGCTCACGTCGGGCCAGTTCTTCGCCGCCGCGCGCAGCATCGCCGGCCCGCCGATGTCGATGTTCTCGATGGCTTCTTCGAGCGTGCAATCGGCGCGCGCGATGGCCTGTGCGAAGGGGTACAGGTTGACGACCAGCAGGTCGATCGTGCCGATGCCGTGTTCGGCCAGCGCCGCCATGTGCGCCGGCTGGTCGCGCCGCGCCAGCAAGCCGCCGTGGATGCGCGGGTGCAGCGTCTTCACGCGGCCATCGAGCATTTCCGGCGCGCCGGTGACCTCGGCCACCTCGGTCACCGGCAGGCCGGCTTCGGCCAGCAAACGCGCGGTGCCGCCAGTGGACAGCAGGCGCACGTCCAGCGCGTGCAGCGCACGCGCGAATTCGACGATGCCGGTCTTGTCCGACACCGAAAGCAAAGCAGTCAATGAGGCCATGGAAGGTACGGAAATGAAGGGGCTTGCCGGCAGGCGGCGCTATTTGATCAGTTTGTGATCGGTGAGCTTGCGGCGCAGCGTGTTGCGGTTGATGCCCAGCCATTCGGCGGCCTTGCTCTGGTTGCCATCGGCGTGGCGCATGACCACTTCGAGCATCGGCTTTTCCACCGTCAGCATGACCATGTCGTGCACGGAATGTGGCTCGGCGCCGCGCAGGTCCTTGAAGTACTGCTCCAGGCTGGTGCGGATGCACTCCTCGATGTGCTTCTTGCTCATGCAGACTGCGCCAGCCGCGCGTCGTTCGCTGCCGCTTCGGGCAACAGGATGTGGTGCTCAGCAAGCTGTGCGAAGAAGGTGCCCACAGCGCGCAGCTGCGCGTCGGCGCTGTCCAGCGTGTTCATCGCCGCGCGAAAGGCCTCGCCGCCAGGCAGCGCGCGCACCGCCCAGCCGATGTGCTTGCGCGCGGTGCGCACGCCGATGCCTTCGCCGTACAAGGCGTAGTGGTCCAGCAGATGCTCGAGCAGCCACGCGCGCACCTCGCGCGTGGCCGGCGCCGGCGGCAGCGCGCCGTGCTGCAGGAAATGTGCGATGTCGCGGAAGATCCATGGCCGGCCCATCGCGGCGCGGCCGATCATCAGCGCGTCGCAGCCGGTATGAAGCAGCACCTCGCGCGCCTTGTGCGCCGAATCGATGTCGCCGTTGGCGACCACCGGAATGCGCAGCGCGGCCTTGACCGCGGCCACGGTGTCGTACTCGGCCATGCCGCCGTAGCCCTGCTCACGCGTGCGCCCATGCACCACCACCATGGCGATGCCTGCGTCCTGCGCGGCGCGCGCGATCGGCAGCGCGTTGCGTTCGCTGGCGCACCAGCCGCTGCGCATCTTCAGCGTCACCGGCACGCCGTATGGTGCGCTCGCCTGCACCACGGCTTCGATGATGTCCAGCGCCAGCGGCATGTCGCGCATCAGCGCCGAGCCGGCCCAGCGGTTGCACACCTTCTTCGCTGGGCAGCCCATGTTGATGTCGATGATCTGGGCGCCGCGGTCGATGTTGTAGCGTGCCGCCTCGGCCATCATCGGCGCGTCGGTACCGGCGATCTGCACCGTGATCGGCGCGCTCTCGCCGTCGTGATTGGCGCGGCGTGAGGTCTTCAGTGAATCGCGCAGCTCGGGCCGCGCGCTGATCATCTCGCTCACGGCGTGCCCCGCGCCGAGGCGCCGGCACAACTGGCGAAAGGGCCGGTCGGTCACGCCGGCCATCGGGGCGACGAAAAGGTTGTTCGGCAGCGCGTGGGCTCCGATGTGCATGGCGAGGCTGGGGGTGCTGAAAAAGGAGGCAGCAGTATAGCGGCGCGCCTCGCGACACCGGCTTGCGCTGCATCAGCAACGTGCATGTGAATAATCGCCTGACATGGAAGCTTGGCTGCACTCGCTGCTCACCGCACTGGCGCTGCCGAAATACGGCCTGAGCACGGTCTTCGTAGTGGCGATGGTGTCGGCCACGTTGCTGCCGATGGGCTCGGAGCCGGCGGTGTTCGGCCTGGTCAAGCTCAACCCGCACCTGTTCTGGCCGGCGGTGCTGGTGGCCACTGCCGGCAACACCGTCGGCGGCGCCATCAGCTGGTGGATGGGCTATGCCGCCGAGCGCACCTACGAGCATGTCAAGCACCACCCGCCGGGCGAGGTGCGCGCGCTGCGCTGGTTGCAGCGTTTCGGCCCGAAGGCCTGCCTGCTGAGCTGGCTGCCGGTGGTCGGCGACCCGCTGTGCGCGGTGGCCGGCTGGCTGCGGCTGGACTTCTGGCCCTGCGTGCTCTACATGGCGATCGGCAAGTTCGCGCGCTACCTGACGATGACCGCGGCATTGCTCTGGGTCTTCCCCGGCCAGTTCTCGCCCTGAGCCCGCTGCGCCGGCAGGCGCGACAATCTGCGTACGACCCTGCCACGCCCACGCATGGAGCGACGATCGATGCTAGCCACCCCAGCCTACGATGCTCTCGCACAGACCTACCTACGTTTGCATCGCCTGGGCCACCTGCAGTCGCTGGCCGGCTGGGACCAGGCGGCGAAGATGCCGCCGAAGGGCAACGGCGCACGTGCCGCAGCCTTGAGCGAGATGGCTGCATTGCTGCACCGCCTGCGCACCGATCCCGCGTTGGCCGAGACCATCGCGCGCGCCGAGCAGGAGGCGTTGTCGGACATGCAGCGTGCCAACCTGCGCGAGATCCAGCGCGACTGGCGCCGCGCCAACGCGCTGCCGGAGTCGCTGGTGCAACGCCGGCAGCTGGCCGGCTCGCACTGCGAACACGCCTGGCGCAGGCAGCGCCCGGCGAACGACTGGCAAGGCTTCCTGGGCAACTTCCGCGAGGTGCTGGCGATCGCGCGCGAGGAGGCCACGCTGCTGTCACAGCGCCAAGGTGTGTCGCGCTACGACGCGCTGATGGACCGTTTCGAACCCGGCATGACCTGTGCCAACGTCGACCGTGTGTTTGGCGAGGTGCGGCAGTGGCTGCCCGGGCTGATTCAACAGGTGCGCGAGCGCCAGGCGCAGCAAACCTTGCTGATGCCTGTAGGGCCGTTTCCCGTCGAGGCGCAGCGCCGTCTGTGCGAACGTGTGATGCGGCTGCTCGGATTCGATTTCGAGGCCGGCCGGCTCGACGTCAGCACGCACCCGTTTTGCGGTGGCGTGCCCGAGGACGTGCGTCTGACGACACGCTTCCAAGAGCACGAATTCCTCGGCAGCCTGATGGGCACGGTGCACGAGACCGGCCATGGCCGCTACGAGCAGAACCTGCCGCGCGATTGGCTCGGCCAGCCGGTGGCCGAGGCACGCTCGATGGCGCTGCACGAAAGCCAGTCGCTGAGCTTCGAGATGCAGCTTGGCGCCCACCCCGGCTTCGTAGCGCAGCTGGCGCCGATGCTGGTCGAGGCCTTCGGCGACCAGCCGGCCTTCGAGCCAAGCAACCTGCACCGGCTGATCACCCGCGTCAAGCCCGGCTTCATCCGCGTCGACGCCGACGAGGTGACCTACCCGGCGCACATCATCCTGCGCTACGAGATCGAGCGGCCGCTGATCGAAGGCGAGATCGAGGCCGAGGACATCCCGGCGCTGTGGGATGCCAAGATGATGGACCTGCTGGGCATCGACACACGCGGCAACTACAAGGACGGTCCGCTGCAGGACGTGCACTGGACCGAGGGGGGCTTCGGCTACTTCCCGTGCTACTCGCTCGGCGCAATGTTCGCTGCGCAGTGGTTTGCGGCGATGCGGCACGAACGGCCCGACCTGGATGCGCACATCACGCGCGGCGATCTGGCGCCCGTGTTCGACTGGTTGCGCGAGCACATCTGGTCACAGGCGAGCCGCTGGACCACCGATGAACTGGCCGTGCGCGCCAGCGGCGAGACGCTGAATCCGGCGCACTTCAAGGCGCACCTTCAAGCGCGCTATCTGGCCTGATACGAAACTGCGGTCGATCGCACAGAGCGAAGGCGCGCTTTCAGCGCGCAGCCGCTTTTCAGTCCATTTCGACGAAGGAACGCGAGCGGCCATGAAGCCATGAAGGAGTGTTCGAGAGCCCTGCGACGAGCGTCGGCGATCTGGC
>JAHECC010000325.1 GCA_024641965.1 Rubrivivax sp. | reverse complement strand
GGCAGCAAGGCGGCGATGAAGCTGATCGCCAAGGCCGACGTGGTGATCGCGCTGGGCTCGCGCATGGGCCCCTTCGGCACGCTGCCGCAGCATGGCCTGGACTATTGGCCGAAGGACGCGAAGGTCATCCAGGTCGAGGCCGACCACACCAACCTGGGCCTGGTGAAGAAGATCAGCGTGGGGATCTGCGGTGATGCCAAGGCGGCGGCCAAGGCGCTGTGCACGCGCCTGGACGGCAAGACGCTGGCCTGCGATGCGAGCAAGGTTGAGCGCGCCGAGACCATCAAGAGCGAGAAGGCCGCGTGGGAGAAGGAGCTCGACGGCTGGACCCATGAGAAGGACGCCTACAGCCTGGACATGATCGAAGAGCAGAAGAAGGAGAAACCCTTCAGCGGTGGCCAGTACCTGCACCCGCGCCAGGTGCTGCGCGAACTGGAAAAGGCGATGCCGGCGCGCGTGATGGTCTCCACCGACATCGGCAACATCAACTCGGTGGCGAACAGCTACCTGCGCTTCGAGGAGCCGCGCAGCTTCTTCGCGCCGATGAGCTTCGGCAACTGCGGTTATGCACTACCGACGATCATCGGCGCCAAGGTGGCGGCGCCCGACCGGCCGGCGATCTCGTACGCCGGCGACGGCGCCTGGACGATGAGCATGACCGAGATCATGACCTGCGTGCGCCATCACATCCCGGTGACGGCGGTGGTGTTCCACAACCGGCAGTGGGGTGCGGAGAAGAAGAACCAGGTGGACTTCTACAACCGCCGATTCGTCGCCGGCGAGCTCGACAACCCCAGCTTCGCCGGCATGGCCCGGGCGATGGGCGCCGAGGGCATCGTCGTCGACAAGCTCGAAGACGTGGGCAAGGCGCTGAAACGCGCGGTGGACATGCAGATGAACGAAGGCAAGACCTGCGTCATCGAGATCATGTGCACGCGCGAACTCGGCGATCCGTTCCGCCGCGACGCGTTGAGCAAACCGGTGCGCGTCCTCGACAAGTACAAGGATTTCGTCTGAGCCTCCCCGGTCCGGCGCGGACGCGGCCCGCGCCCCAGCGCCAGAAGGCGCCCCGCCCCGACGCGACCCGAAACGCGATTGACGCGGCGTCAACGAAAAACCGCGGACAGACCGGCTGCCGTCGCCATCGGCCATGCGGGCACGCCCCATTCCAGCCTCGGCGTGGCTTGGCTATGCTCCGCATATGAAAGTCTGCATCGTTTCCGACAGCCACGACCGGGGCGAAGCCCTCGACCATGCGGTGCGCGCGGCCGCCGAGCAGGGGGCGACCGCCGTGATCCATTGCGGCGATCTGATCGGCGGGCACACGCTGCACACGGCAATGCGCGCCGGCCTGCCGATACACGTGATCCACGGCAACAACCTCGGCGACACGCACACGCTGCAGCGCTTGGCGCGCGACAGTGAAGGCAGGCTTCATTACCACGGCGGCGACGCGCGCATCGAGCTTGCCGGCCGCAAGATCTTCGCCGTGCATTACCCCGAGTACGGCTACGCGATGGCCTGCACCGGGGAGTGGGACCTGGTGTGCTGCGGCCATTCGCACGCCGCCGAGGTCAGGCAGGTCAGCAATGTCCTGGGCAGCAAGTCCTGGTTGGTGAACCCCGGCACCGTGGCCGGTATCGGCGCGCCGGCGACATGGATCCTCGCTGACCTCGCGGCCATGCGCTTCGAGCTACAGAGTCTGTAGTCGCGTGGCACCGGACGAGCTGCAACGCCTGGGTGAGCGCAAGTCTGCGGGAACGCGTCGACCTGGCGCGTTGACGCACCGGGCGGCGCATCCAAACCTTGCCCGCGTCAGCAGCGCTGCGCCGCGGTGGTACGAGGCCGTCTGATGGCAGATCGTCGCCTGCAGGTCTTCCACGCTGTCGCCAAGCACCTGTCGTTCACGAAGGCGGCCGACGCGTTGTTCATGACGCAGCCGGCGGTCACGTTCCAGATCCGCCAGCTCGAGGAGCAGTTCAACACGCGGCTGTTCGACCGCGGGCAAGGACGGGTGTCGTTGACCGCGGCCGGCAACGTGGCGCTGGAGTTCGCGGAGCGCATCCTGGCGTTATCCACCGAACTCGACAACCGGCTGCAGGAACTCAGCGGCCAGCTCGGGGGCCCGTTGCACATCGGCGCCAGCACAACCATTGCCGACTACATGCTGCCGCGCGTGCTGGGCGCGTTCAAGGCCGAGTTTCCTGCGGCGGTACCGCGGCTTTTCGTCGCCAATTCGGACGCGGTGCAGAGCCGGGTCGCCGAACGCAGTCTCGATGTCGGCTTCATCGAGGGCGACTCGCACATACCGGCACTGGTGGCGGATGTGCTCTGCGACGACGAACTCCAGGTGACCTGTGCGCCGACCCACCCGCTGGCGCAACTGGAGATGGCAACCGCGCAATCGCTGCAGGGCTATGCCCACATCAGCCGCGAGCCCGGCTCGGGCACGCGCGAGGTGGTCGACAACTACCTCGAGAGTTCGGGTGTGCCCCCCGATTCGTTGCCCCGCGTGATGGAACTGGGCAGCCCGGAGGCACTGAAGGGGCTGGTCGCGACCGGACTCGGCTACTCGATCATGTCCTGCGCCACGGTGGCCAACGAGATCCGCCTCGGGCAACTGGTGCAGATCCCGCTTGCACCACGCCTGGTGCGCCAGCTGACGGTCGTCTACCCGAAGGAGCGCATCCACTCCGGACTGGTCAGCGGCTTCGTATCCTTCGCGCGGCACGCGCTGCGGGTGAAGTCCTAGGGCTGCTTCGGCGTCTCGTACTCGGCTTCCTTCTGGAACGGCTGCCAGACGGTCTCGTAGCCGACGAAGCCTTTTTCGTTGGGTGCCATCTGCCGCGTGGTCACGAAGCGCGAATGGCCGTCGGGAACCTTC
>JAHECC010000132.1 GCA_024641965.1 Rubrivivax sp. | reverse complement strand
TCTTCCATGCTCGGGCTGATGCCCTGCACCACGCCGCGCATGATCATGAAGGCGATCGGCGTGAAGGCGAACATCTGCGCCAGCCAGATGCCCTGCAAGCCGTAGAACCAGCGCGTGGGCGTGATGCCGAAGAGCGATTCGAGCAGCTGGTTGACCAGCCCGGCGCGGCCGAAGAGCAGGATCAATCCCAGCCCGACGACGAAGGGCGGCGTGATGATCGGCAGCAGCGCCAGCACGTTCAGCGGCTTGGCCAGGCGGCCGCTGCCGCGCTCGGCATAGAGCGCGATCAGCGTGCCCATGACCGTCGTGCCGGCTGCCGTCAAGAGCGCCAGGAACAGCGTGTTCCAGGCCACGCCGCAGCGCACGCCGCCGGCCAGGCAGCCCAGACCCCAGACGCGCTCGTGCGCCAGCCGCTCGGCCAGCGCCGCCAGCGAGAACGCACCGGCCTCGTCGACAAAGGCGCCGAGCAGGCTCTTGCCCACCGGCAGCGCGACGAACAACAGCAGCAGCGCACTGCACAGCACCACGGCACCGGCAATGAAGAAGTCGCCACGGAAGAAGCCCAGCCGCGCGATGCCCGCACCCAGCAGCATCAGCAGCGACAGCAGCACCATCGCGCCGCCCAGGCCGATGCCGAACTGCCCACCGCCCAAGGCACCGAACCAGGTTTCCAGGAACTCGAAGGACCAGCCTGCAGCACCGATGCCGAAGCCGCTGCCCAGCAACGCCAGCAACCCGAGGCCGGCGCCCATCAGCAGGCCGCGCCCCTGCGCCCGGCCAACCGGCAGCCGCCACGCCAACAGCGACAGAGCGAAGGCGACCGGCGTGGCCCACAGCCAAGGCTTGTGGTGCACGGCCGCCTGCACCAGGCCGCTGGCGGTGTCGGCATCGCCGAACACGCCCGGCAGCGCACGCCACAGGCTCAGGTTCTGCGGCAGGTACCAGGGCAGCAGAACGAAGGCCGCCAGCCCCAGCAGCGCCCAGCCGAGCACGATGCGCTGGGCGCGCTGCCTGCCGCGGTGCGCCGGCAGCGCTTGCGCAGCGCCGGCCAAGGCCTCAACCACCCGCGTTCAGCGTGGAAGTGAATTCACGTCCTTTTCCCACTTGGCGATCAGGCGCTTGCGCTCGGCCGACGCGCCGTACTTGGCGTAGTCATAGTCGATGAGCTTGATCTTCTTGAAGTCGGGCACGCGCGGGTCGACCGGCGTGGCCTTGTTCGACGGCAGCTGGAACTGCCGCGCCGCGGCGCCGAACTGCTGCGCCTGCGGCGTCAGCGCCCATTCGTAGAAGATCTTCGCCTGCGGCAGATTGCGCGCGCCCTTGATGATCGACATCGAACCGATCTCGGCCCCGGTGCCCTCGGCGGGCGTGATGGTCTCCACCGGGAAGCCCTGCATCTTCTCGCCCGGGCCGTCGTGCACGAAGCTGATCGACACCGCCGTCTCGCCGCGCGCCACTGCCTTGATCGGCGCCGTGCCCGAACGCGTGTACTGGCTGATGTTCTTGTGCAGGCCCTTCATGTACTCGAAGGCCTTGTCCTCGCCCATCAGCTGCACCAGGGTGGCCACCATCGTGTAGGCGGTGCCGCTGGACGCAGGGTTGGCGACCTGGATGTCGCCCTTGTATTCGGTCTTGAGCAGGTCGGCCCAGCTCTTGGGCACGTCCATCTTCTTCTTCGCCAGGAGCTCGGGGTTGTAGCCGAAGCCGAGTGGGCCCGAATAGATGCCCACCGTCCTGTAGTCCGACTGCGCCGCCTGCTGTTGCGCCCAGGGGAACAGCTGCGGCAACGCCGGCGACTTGTATTCCAGCGTCAGCCCCAGCTCCGCCGCCTGCAGGTGCGGGTCGCCGGTACCACCGAACCAGACGTCGGTCTTCGGATTCGCCTTTTCGGCGATGAGCTGCGCCAGCGCCTCGCCCGAGCCTTTCAGCGACATGTTGATCTTGATGCCGGTGCTCTTGGCGAACACCGTCTGGATCATGTTGCACCACTCGGCCTGTACCGAGCAGATGACGTTGAGCTGGCCGCTGTCCTGGGCCTGGGCGCTGAAGCCCAGCACGGCGGTAGCGGCAAAGACGGCGAGGCGATGAATCGACATGGGAACTCCGGCAACGGGTGGGCTCGCCCGCCTTCATGGCGGGTGAACGCGCCCAGGGGTGGTTGGGCGCTTGCGCGATGCTAACCAAGGCCATGGCCCCGACAGTCCCGTGCCGGGGCGGGACAAACCCGCGCTCAGGCCGGCGCCGCCAAGCCGAGCAACTCGGCCACGCCGTAGAGCCGGGCCAGCTGTGTCAATTGCGGCGAGGCGCCGTGCACCTGCAGTTCATGGCCGGTGCCCTGCGCCAGACGCCTGGCCTGCAGCAGCAGTGCCAGCGCCGCGGTATCGAAGCTTTGCAGCGTCGAGGCGTCGATGTCCAGTGCCGCGTCGCCGCGGTTCGCGGCTGCGGCCTGCAGCGCCTGCAACGCGGCGCCGGCGTTGGCCAGCGTCAGTGTCTGCGGCAGTTGCACAGGCTCAGCTCTTCGGCACGCTCTTGTTGCGTTCGGCCAGTTTGGCGATCAGCCCGTCGATGCCACCGGTGGCGATCTCCTGGTTGAAGGAGGCGCGATACTGGGCCACCAGCCAAACACCGAGCACGTTGACGTCATAGATCTTCCAGCCGTCGCCGCTCTTCTCGAGCCGGTAGTCGAGTTGCACGGGCTCGCCCCGGCCCTTGATCTCGGTGCGCACCACGACTTCGGTTTCGGCCGGATCGCCGCGCTGAGGCTTGAGCTGCACGGTCTGGTCCTTGATCTGCGTCAGTGCGCCGGCATAGCTGCGCACGAGCAGGGTCTTGAACTCCTCCTGCAGGCGCTTTTGCTGCTCGGGGGTGGCCGCGCGCCAGTTGCGGCCCACGGCCGACGCCGTCATGCGCTGGAAGTTCACATGCGGCATGACCTTGGTATCGACCAGCGCAATGATGCGGCCGACATCGCCGGCCTGGATGGCCTTGTCTGCCTTGACCGTGTCGATGATCTCCACCGACATCTGGCGGATCAATTCATCGGGCGCGGATTCGGCGCGCGCAGGCGCGGCGGCCATCAGGCACAGCGCGCCGAGCAAGATCCAGGAGGGCAGCAGTTTCATGATCTTCCAAGGTGGGTACAACGGAACGACGAGCGCACTGTAGCCGCTCGGCCGGCGCGTGGCAGTCTCAAGGTTTTGCCGGGGCGGGCGCCGGTGGCTCGATGTCGTAGTCCTCGGGCGGGTTGCCGTCGAACACCAGGTTCATGCGACGCGCCAGGAAGGCGTTGCGCACGAAGCTGTATTTGTCGAGCGCGATGCTGTCGAGCAATGCCGACGCGCCCAGCAGTTGGGAGCGGATGTCGAGCGTCCCCAGCACCGCGGTCCACGGTCGGAACGACGCGTCGTTGAGGGCCCAGAGCGGCGATGCGGCAAGATCCAGAGGCAGCCCTGCGGCGTCGCGCACCGTCGACGGGCCGAAAAAGGGCAACACGAGGTAGTTGCCGGGCGCAAATCCCCACACGCCGAGCGTCTGGCCGAAGTCCTCCGGCGTGCGCTCCAGGCCCAGTTCGGTGGCCAGGTCGAGGATGCCGGCCACGCCGAACACCGAGTTCCAGGCGAAACGCATCGCCATGACCGTCGATTGCTCCGGCTTGCCTTGCAGCAGGTTGTTCACCGCCGACCACGCATCCTGGAGGTTGTTGAAGAAGTTGGTGACACCGAGGCGCATCAGTTCCGGCACCAGCCCGACGTAAGCCGAAGTCAATGGAAACAGCAGATCCCGGTCGATCACCTCATTGAACGAGAACATCGACCGGTTGAAGGTCTCCCAAGGGTCGGTCACGTCGCCGGTCGCCGCAGCCGGGCGGGGCGTGCCGAGGCCGATCCGGTCCGGGTCCATCAGACCCGGCAAGGGGCTGCTTTCGGCCGGCTGCGCCCGGGCCGCACCCAGCGTCAGCACCAGCGCAAACGCCAGCAGCAAGCCATGCCAGCGATGCGCCATCATTTCGTCGCCCCCGCTTCGGATCCGGCCTCGGCCGCCTTGCTGAACAGCATCTGCCCGATCAGGCTTTCCAGCACCAGCGCCGACTGCGTCTGCTTGATGGTCGCGCCGGCCGCCAGGTTGGCCTCGGACGCACCGGGCTCCAGGCCGATGTACTGGTCGCCGAGCAGGCCGGAGGTGAGGATCTTGGCGCTGCTGTCCTTCGGAAACTGGAAGTCGTTGCGGATGTCCATGCTGACCACGCCCTGAAAGGTCTTGTTGTCCAGCGTGATGCCGGTGACGCGACCAACGGTCACGCCGGCGCTGCGCACCGGTGCGCGCACTTTCAGCCCGCCGATGTTGTCGAAACGTGCGCTCAGCGTGTAGGTCGGCGCGGTGCTGAAGTTGCCCAGGTTCGCCGCCTTCAGCGCCAGGAAGAACAGCGCGCCGAAGCCGAGCAGCACGAAGGCGCCGACCAGGGTTTCGGTGGTTCTGGTTTTCATGAGGTCGTTGTTGCCGAATCGGGTTTCAGGGGGTCGAGAACATCAGCGCGGTGAGGATGAAGTCCATGCCGAGCACACCGAGCGAAGCGATGACCACGGTGCGCGTCGTCGCATGCGCCACGCCTTCGGGCGTGGCCTGCGTCTCGTAGCCCTGGTACAGCGCGACGAAGGTGCAGATCAGGCCGAACACCGCGCTCTTGACGATGCCGTTGCCCAGGTCGCGCCAGACATCCACCCGGTCCTGCATGATGGACCAGAAGTTGCCCGCGTCAACGCCGATCAGCAACACGGCCACCACATAGGCGCCAAGTATGCCCACGGCGGAGAAGATCAGTGCCAGGATGGGCATCGAGACGATCCCGGCCAGGAAACGCGGCGCCAGCACACGCGCACGCGGATCGATGGCCATCAACTCCATCGCCGCGAGTTGCTCGCCGGCCTTCATCAGGCCGATCTCGGCGGTCAGCGAGGTGCCGGCGCGGCCGGCGAAAAGCAGCGCGGTGACCACCGGCCCGAGTTCGCGCACCAGCGACAAGTTGACGATCAGGCCCAGGCTTTCGGCCGCGCCGTAGGTGACCAGCGCGTAGTACATCTGCAGCGCCAGCACGAAACCCACCGCCAGCCCCGACGCGGCGATGATGACCAGCGAGCGGTTGCCGATGGCATGCACCTGGGCCAGCACCAGGCCGAAGCGACGCAACGCGGCCGGCGAAAAGCGAAGCAGGTCGACGAAGAAGAAGGCCGCATGGCCGAAGGAGCGCAGCACCTCGAGCGTGAAGCGGCCCAGCGTGGCCACTGCCGCCGTCATGCGCTCAGCCCCAGGTCCTCGGCCAGCGGCGGCGCCGGGTAGTGAAAGCGCACCGGTCCGTCGGGCTCGCCGCGGATGAACTGGCGCACCTCGGGGTGCTCGGAGGCCTTCAACTCGTTCGGGCTGCCATGCGCCACCACCTGCCCCTGCGACGACAGCAGGTAGGCGTAGTCGCAGATCGAGAAGCACTCCATCACGTCGTGCGAGACCATCAGCGAGGTCGCACCGGTGGTGTCGTTGAGCTTGCGGATCAGGTTCGCGGCCACGCCCATCGAGATCGGATCGAGCCCGGCGAACGGCTCGTCGTACATGATCAGTTCGGGGTCGAGCGCCATGGCACGCGCCAGCGCAATGCGTCGCGCCATGCCGCCGGAGACTTCGCTGATGCGCAGATTTGCTGCGCCGCGCAGACCCACGGCATTGAGCTTCATCAGCACGATGTCGCGCACCATGCTCTCTGGCAGGTCGGCGTGTTCGCGCAGCGGGAAAGCCACGTTTTCGAACACGCTCAGGTCAGTGAACAGCGCGCCGAACTGGAACAGCATGCCGAGGCGCCGGCGCAGCCGATACAACTGCACCTTGTCGCTCGCGTCGACCACTTCGCCGTCGAATACCACGCGCCCGCGGGTCGCCGGATGCACGCCAGCAATGAGCCGCAGCAAGGTGGTCTTGCCGCAGCCCGAACCGCCGAGGATGGCGGTGACCTTGCCGCGGGCAAAGTGCAAGGACACGTCGTTGAGGATCGTGCGCGACGCGTCATAGCCGAAGCTGACGCGGTCGATCTCGATCAGGTTGTCGTTGTCCAAGGAGGCGAAGGGCGCGGCAAAAAGGGCGCCGATTGTCTCACGCAGCCCCCAAGGCATGCGGGTTGACCCGGGGCAGGAACCCCCGGCAGGGCCAGCCCGTTCTAATTCGGCAACACGCTGCTTCCCATCAGGAACTGGTCGACGGCGCGCGCCGCCTGACGGCCTTCGCGGATGGCCCAGACGATCAGCGACTGTCCGCGCCGAATGTCGCCCGCGGCGAACACCTTGTCGACATTCGTCCGATAGGCCCGAGCGGAATCGACGCTGGCGCGCGCGTTGCCTCGCACATCACGCTCCACCCCAAAGGCCTCCAGCACCGAAGCCACCGGACTGACGAAGCCCATCGCCAGCAGCACCAGCTCGCACTTGTATTCCTTCTCCGTGCCCGGCACTTCGACCAACTTGCCGTTGGCCATCTCCACATGCACCGTGCGCAGCGCCGTGAGCTTGCCCTTGTCCTTGCCCGTGCCGCCGACGAATTCCTTGGTGGCGATGGCGAACTCGCGCTCGCAGCCCTCTTCATGGCTGGAACTGGTGCGCAGCTTGGTCGGCCAGTAGGGCCAGACCAGCGGCTTGTTCTCCTGCTCCGGCGGCATCGGCAGCAGCTCGAACTGCGTCACGCTGGCGGCGCCGTGGCGGTTGCTGGTACCGACGCAGTCGCTGCCGGTGTCGCCACCGCCAATGACGATGACATGCTTGCCGGCGGCCCTGATCTGGCCCTTGAGCTTGTCGCCGGCGACCACGCGGTTCTGCTGCGGCAGGAACTCCATCGCGAAGTGCACGCCGTCCAGGTCGCGCCCCGGCACCGGCAGGTCGCGGCTGACTTCCGAGCCGCCGGCCAGCAGCACCGCGTCGAACTGAGCCTTCAGCGCCTCGGCATCAATCTGTTCCTTGGCGTCGTTGGTGATCCTGGCCTGCGCGTCGAGCGCTCCCACCAGCACGCCGGTGCGGAAAACCACGCCCTCGGCCTGCATCTGCTCGACGCGCCGATCGATGTGCGACTTCTCCATTTTGAAGTCGGGAATGCCGTAGCGCAGCAGACCGCCGATGCGATCGTTCTTCTCGAACAGCGTCACCTCATGCCCGGCGCGCGCCAGTTGCTGCGCCGCCGCCAGCCCGGCCGGGCCCGAGCCGACCACGGCCACGGTCTTGCCGGTGTTGCGTTCGGCCGGGCGCGGCTGCACCCAGCCCTCGGTCCAGGCGCGGTCGATGATCGCGTGCTCGATGGACTTGATGCCCACCGGGTCGTCGTTGACGTTCAGCGTGCACGCTGCCTCACACGGCGCGGGGCAGACCCGGCCGGTGAACTCGGGAAAATTGTTGGTCGAGTGCAACACCTCGATCGCGTTCTTCCAGTCGCCGCGGAACACCAGGTCGTTGAAGTCCGGAATGATGTTGTTCACCGGACAGCCGCTGTTGCAGAACGGCGTGCCGCAATCCATGCAGCGCGCGCCCTGCACCTTGGCCTGCTCCTCGTTCAGGCCGATGACGAATTCCTTCCAGTTCTTGACGCGCTTCGGCACGGGCTCATAGCCCTCTTCGAGACGCTCGTATTCGAGGAAGCCGGTGACTTTTCCCATGCTCTTGTTCCTTGTGCGGCCGCAACGGCCCTATTTCGCCGCCACGGTCTTGGCCGCGGCGCCTCGCGCCTTGCCCAGCGCGGCCTCGGACTGGCGCTCGGCGCTGAGCTGGCCGAGTGCGCGCTTGTACTCATGCGGAAAGACCTTGACGAACTTGCCGCGCGCCTCGGCCCAGTGCTCGAGGATGTCGCGCGCACGCAGGCTGCCGGTCCAGCGGTGGTGGTCTTCGATCAAGGCCTTCAGCATCGGCTCGTCGGCCTGGCCCTTGTGCCAGCTGCTGGGCTCGCCCTGGGCGGCCTGCTGCGCCTTCGTCAACACCGGCTCCAGGGCCACCATCGCCGTGTTGCAACGCTCGGCGAAACGGCCGTCCTCGTCGTAGACATAAGCCACACCGCCGGACATGCCGGCCGCGAAGTTGCGGCCGGTGTGCCCCAATACGGCCACGGTGCCGCCGGTCATGTATTCGCAGCCATGGTCGCCTGTGCCCTCGACCACCGCGCGTGCACCCGAAAGGCGCACGGCAAACCGTTCGCCGGCCACGCCGCGGAAGAAGGCCTCGCCGCTGGTGGCGCCGTAGAGCACGGTGTTGCCGACGATCAGGTTCTGCGTGGCGTCACCATGGAACTCGATGCTCGGGCGCACCACCACACGCCCGCCCGACAGGCCCTTGCCGGTGTAGTCGTTGGCGTCGCCGATCAGGTACAGCGTGATGCCGTTGGCCAGGAACGCGCCGAAGCTCTGGCCGCCGGTGCCTTCAAGCTGCATGAAGATGCTGTGGTCGGGCAGGCCGGCCGGGTGCAGCCGGATCAATTCACCCGAGAGCATGGCGCCGACCGTGCGGTTGACGTTGCGCACGTCCTCCATGAACTGCACCTTCTCGCCCCGCTCCAGCGCCGGCTTGCAGCGCTCGATCAGCTTCATGTCCAGCGCACGCTCGAGGCCATGGTCCTGGCCTTCGACATGGCGACGCGACACCTCGGGCGGCACGGGCGCCAAGTGGAAGATGCGGCTGAAGTCCAGGCCACGCGCCTTCCAGTGCTGGATGCCCTTGCGCGTGTCGAGCAGGTCGGCGCGGCCGATCAACTCGTCGAAGCTGCGGATGCCCAGTTGCGCCATGATCTGGCGCGCCTCTTCGGCGACGAAGAAGAAGTAGTTCACCACGTGTTCAGGACGGCCGGCGAACTTGCGGCGCAGCACCGGATCCTGCGTAGCCACGCCCACTGGGCAGGTGTTGAGGTGGCACTTGCGCATCATGATGCAGCCTTCGGCGATCAACGGCGCGGTGGCGAAGCCGAACTCGTCGGCGCCGAGCAGCGCGCCGATGACGACGTCGCGGCCGGTCTTCATCTGGCCGTCGGTCTGTACGCGGATGCGCCCGCGCAGCCGGTTCAGCACCAGCGTCTGCTGCGTCTCGGCCAGACCCAGTTCCCAGGGCGTACCGGCATGCTTGATGCTGGACCACGGCGAGGCCCCTGTGCCGCCGTCGTGCCCGGCGATGACCACATGGTCGGCCTTGCACTTGGCCACGCCGGCGGCGATGGTGCCCACGCCCACTTCCGACACCAGCTTGACGCTGATGCTGGCGCGCGGGTTGGCGTTCTTCAGATCGTGGATCAGCTGCGCCAGGTCCTCGATTGAATAGATGTCGTGATGCGGCGGCGGGCTGATCAGGCCGACGCCCGGCACCGAATAGCGCAGGAAGCCGATGTATTCGCTGACCTTGCCGCCAGGCAGCTGCCCACCTTCGCCAGGCTTTGCGCCTTGCGCCATCTTGATCTGGATCTGGTCGGCAGAGACCAGGTACTCGGTGGTCACGCCGAAGCGGCCCGAGGCCACCTGCTTGATCTTCGAGCGCAGGCTGTCGCCGGCCTGCAGTTCGTAGTCGGCCTCGACCACCTTGGCGCCGACCACGTCGCTCAGCTTCGTACCGGCGCTGATCGGGATGCCCTTGAGTTCGTTGCGGTAGCGCGCAGGATCCTCGCCGCCTTCGCCGGTGTTGCTCTTGCCGCCGATGCGGTTCATGGCCACGGCCAGCGTGCTGTGCGCTTCGGTGCTGATCGAGCCCAGCGACATCGCGCCGGTGGCGAAACGCTTGACGATTTCGCTCGCCGCTTCGACTTCCTCCAGCGGGATGGCCTTGGCCGGATCAACCTTGAACTCGAACAGGCCGCGCAGCGTCATGTGGCGCTTGCTCTGGTCGTTGATGATCTGCGCGTATTCCTTGTAGGTGTCGAACTTGCCCGAGCGCGCGCTGTGCTGCAGCTTGGCGATGGCGTCGGGCGTCCACATGTGCTCCTCGCCGCGCACGCGCCAGGCGTATTCGCCGCCGGCGTCGAGCATGTCGGCGAGCACCGGATCGCTGCTGAAGGCGGCCGCGTGCATGCGGATCGCCTCTTCGGCGATCTGGAACACGCCGATGCCGCCGATCTGCGACGCGGTGCCGCGGAAATACTTGTCCACGCAGTCGCGTTCCAGGCCCACCGCCTCGAACAATTGCGCACCGCAGTAGGACATGTAGGTGGACACGCCCATCTTCGACATGATCTTCGACAGGCCCTTGCCGACCGCCTTGACGTAGTTGGCAATGGCCTTGTCGGCCGACAGTTCGCCGGCCAGTCCCTGGTGCATCGCGCTCAGCGTTTCCAGCGCCAGGTACGGGTGCACGCCCTCGGCGCCGTAGCCGGCCAGCACGGCAAAGTGGTGCACCTCACGCGCGCTTGCGGTTTCGACCACCAGGCCGACGCTGGTGCGCAGGCCCGCACGCACCAGATGGTGGTGGATCGCCGACAGCGCCAGCAGCGCCGGGATGGCCACGTTCTCGCGGTCCATCAACCGGTCGCTCAGGATGATGATGTTGTAGCCGTCGCGGATGGCATCCACGCTTTCGGCGCACAGCGAGGCCAGTTTCGCTTCCACTCCCTCGTGGCCCCAGCTGCGCGGATAGCAAACGCCGAGCTCGAAGCTCTTGAACTTGCCCGAGCTGTGCTGCTCGATGGCGCGCAGCCGCGCCATGTCATCGAAGCTCAGCACCGGCTGGTTGA
>JAHECC010000017.1 GCA_024641965.1 Rubrivivax sp. | reverse complement strand
CTCGGCGGCAAGGTGCTCGCCAGCACGGGCGGCCTCGCTGGCGTGAATCGAAGAAGGACGTATCGGAGCCGCGAAGGCGACGTCTACAACAGCGCGCCTCCTGCCCCCTCCACCCGTTCCCACTGTGCCTGATCGTGCCCAAACACCACCTCGGTCCCGGCCTGTTCGCGCAAGCTCCGCAGCCGCGCCATCGACTCGCGCATCGCACTCTCATGCCAGTGCAGCGTCGGGACGATGTCGTGCTTCAGGTGCTCTTCGGTGTAGCAGGCGTCGGCCGCCAGCACGAAACGGTGGTCGCGAGACGTGTGCACGATCGCGCTTTGATGTCCGGCGGTGTGGCCGGGCGTCGGAAACAGCATCACCGTCCCGTCGCCGAACACATCATGCTCGCCATCGATGAGCCCGTAATCGAGCGACAGGTCCCACAGTCGCGGGTCATATTGGCTGCCGGGTTCGCGGGCTGCGAGCATCTCGCTGCGCTGCATCAGGATTTTCGCGCGCCGAAAGTACCGGTTGCAACCGCAATGGTCGAAGTGCAGGTGCGAACAGGCCACATGCGTCACGTCGTCGGGCACAAGCCCCTGAGCGGCCAGTTGATGCAGCGCATTCTCGTTCGCAGCGCCTGCCATCGTGATGTTGGCGGCAACCTGCTTGCCCAGCACCCCGACCGGATCCGCCGTGGCGCCGCAGGCCACCCCGGTGTCGAACAACAGCGTGCCCTTCGGATGACGCACCAGGAAGGCCGATACGGGCACGGTCATTCGAACCTCGGCGCTTGCGTCGGGGAAGAACAGTCGGCGGGCCAAGTCGAGCCGACCACAGCACATCGCATGCAAGGTGAGTTGGGCGGGCATGGCGGACTCCTGTTTCGGGGAGCAGTATGCGCCGCTCGTGCGGACGGTCCGGGACGGGCGTCAACGGGCGCGGCAGACCCGTTGCAGCCCGCCACGATTTTCTGGTCGACTGACATTTCCGCCCTGAAAGCTGACCTCGTCTGGCGTCCGCCCCACGCGATGGCATTTCAGAAACTGTCCTAACGCGCCAAGGCGGGAACCCAGATGGCGGCGCTGCGCAGATGGTGGAACCCGAGCGCCGCGAAGTCGTCCGGCATTGCAGCATGACACGCATCAAGGTGCTGAGCCTGTGGAGTGCCAGACTTGCACCTACGCTTGCAGAAGGGAGGCGACATGTCCGACACATCGACCCGCCAGGCGATCGAAGCCGATAGCCCGTTGCAGGACTTCTCCACGTGCCACACCGGGTTCGTGACCCTGCTTGAGACCTCGCTCGGCTTGCCCGAGATGGTTGCCACAGCGGCGCAAGCGCGCTCGTGTGCCACCGACGTGGTGAAGATGTTTCGCCATCGCGTCCTCGCCCACCACGAAGACGAGGAGCGTGACCTGTTCCCCGCAGTGCTCCAGGTCGCGCAGCGCGGTGCCGAGGCGGACCGGGCACAGGCCATGGTCGCGCAACTGGTCCGCGAGCATCACGAGATCGCGGCCCTGTGGAAGCAGTTGGAGCCAACCGTGCAAGCCATCGCGAACGGTTACCTGCCCGGGTTGGACGCCGCGCTGCTGCAAGAACTTGTGAAGCGTTTCAACGAGCACGTGCGCATTGAGGAGATGGAGTTCCTGCCTTTTGCGCAGCAGGTGCTGGCGCGCCAAGGCGAAGACATGGCGATGCTGGGCCTGGCTCTGCACCGACGCCATGAAGCCGCAGAGATCATGGCGACGGCGGTGGTGTACGGCGCCACCTGAGCAGGCTCGTTGCGCCGCTGGCATGTGGCTGCCCGGTACGTCGTTGATTGCAGCGATCAAGCGACAGCGGCTGTTCCGTCGCACGGCCTGGAGGCGCTGGGAACTGGCGGTCCCGGCCACCATGAGAAGCCCTCCGTCATGGAAAGGCTCCTTCGCGCCGACTTCGGCCGCGCGAGGTGTCATGCGATTACGGACGACGTGCCGGTGCGACTGCTGATCCGAAGTCGTTTGCGTCAACCAAGTCAGGCCGGAATGGCTCCACCCAGCCAGCGCAGATCCATGGCGTAGCGCCCCGGTTCCAGCAGAGCCGCGTCGACATCAGGCGCCGCGCCGTCGCGAGGCACCTGCAGCACGGTGACACGCTCGGCGCGCCGCCCGCGCGCCGCCTCCAGACTCTCCGGCAGCCCGTCGTAGGCGCCGCCATCCGGTCGCCACTCGTGCAGCGTGACCAGGTGGTCCGCGGCCTGCGACGGATGACGCAGCCGCAGCCGCAACGGGGCCTGGCTGCCCAGGGTGGGATGAATGCCCTGGCGCGGCGCGAAGCTGCGGTAGCGCAGGCCGTAGACGGCCACGTCGCCGCCGGCGTCGCGCTCCTGGCACATCGGCAAGACCCGGCCGGCCACCAGGATCTGCCAGCCTTGCATCGCATCGTCTTGCCGCAGGCGCAGCTCGACACGGCAGGTGCTGGAGTCGACCAGACGCGAGCTGCCGCCCTGATCGGCGCTGGTGGCATCGCCGACGAGCGGCCAGAACTCCAGCGCCCGCCGCAGTTCCAGCGCGCAGCCGCTCAGGCTCACCTGCCCCCAGCGGCGGAACTCCTCGCGTAGCAGCACGCTGCGGGTGGCTGGCCCGAGGCCCAGGCCAGCGGCATCCAGCGCCGCCAGCACGAGCTGCAGGTCTTGTTCGAGGTAGAAGGGCAATGCGTGGCGTTCGTGCAGCTCGCGGCCCCAGTCGATCAGCGGCAGCTCCATGTCCGTGGTGGCCAGCAGCGCGACGATGGCGCGCAGCAGGCAGGCCAGCGCGGTGGCCCGCTCGGGCGTCTGCTGCATGCGCAGCGCGCGAAACTCCACCAGGCCCTGCATGCCGCGCGCGCCCAGGCTGGGGTTCCACAACTTCTCGATGTTGAGCTCGGCGCGGTGGCCATTGCCGACGGCATCGCAGAGAAAGGGCGCCAGGCTGTGCCAGATCAGCTCGGGCTGCGGCGCGGGCTCGCGCGCCAGCAGTTGCAGCGCCAGCGCCAGTTCGTCGCGCGCCTCGGGGCCACGCTCGTCGGCGCGCGCCGACTGCCCGCTGCTGCCGACGAAGTCGTGCGAGTAGTTGTAGGACAGCGACGGGTGGTGGTTGAAGAAGCGCACCAGGCGCGGCAACAGCTGCGGCACGCCAAGGAAGGGGCTGGCCAGCGCGGACGGTCCGCCCAGCGTGATCTGGCCGCCGCCGCCCGAGTCGGCGACGGCGCCGTTGAAATGCAGGCGATAGGGCGCCAGCCCGCGCTCGGCGGCCGCGGCGTAGATCTCGCGGCTGCGGCGCAGGAAATCGGCCGCGCTCACGCTGGGCGCGGTGTTGATCTCGATCACCGCCGGGTCGGGCGTGACCGTCGTGAACTCGACCGTCGCATCCAGCGGCGGCGCGCACCCGCCCAGGATCAGCGTCGGCAGTCCGCAGGCGCGGGCCGAGCGCGCGACGCAGGCCAACGCGGCCAGGAAGTCGGCGACCGCCGCATAGGCTGGCAGCTCGATGCGCGCCCACGGCTGCCCGTCGTGCACGGCCATGCCCAGCACGAACTCGGTCTGCAGGATGTCAGCCGAGGACAACTGGACCCGCGCTTGCTCCGGCTCCTCGGGATCTGCCAGCGCCTGGGCAGGGCCGAAGCCTGCAGCCGCAAGGCTGGCGGCCAAAGCCTCGGCCCAGGCACCGATCGTCGGCAACATGGCGGCGCCGGTTGCGGGCGCGCATTCGATCGGGTCGGGCGGGCCGTCCCAGACGGCCACGCCGTCGCGGCGCCGGAACAGGCCCAGGCTCCAGCGCGGCCGGTCTTCGCCCGCATATTGGCGGCCCTCGCTGCGCAGCACCAGACCGCCCGGGAAGCGGCGGCACAGCCCCGCCAGCAACAGGCGGGCACGCGCCTCCTTGTCGCCGCCCAGCGCCGCACCCAACCATTCGGGTGACTGCGCATGGCGGTCGGTGAAGGTCGGTTCCGAGCCGACCCAGACCGCCAGCCCGAGCTCTGCGAGCCGGGCGTCGTGGCGGGCGACTTCGTCGTCGAAGCCGCGTAGTTCGTCAGGGCTCTCGGCGATCGGCACGGCCGGCGGGGTTTGCGGCGTGGGGTTTTGGGCTGTCATTCTGGCGAACACCGGGTGGACCCAAGTCCGCAGCAATTCTCGGGCCCGCCTCGGTTCTGCTCGATCATGAACGGTCAGCACCGGGCTTGGCCGGCAGCTTTTCGCCACGTGCAATGTCTTCGAAATCGCAGTCGTCCGCGATGACTTCGGCACCTCGATCGGGGTCGCGCATATCCCAACTTTCGTGGAACTGGCGAACGACGCGTTCAATCTCGGTCATGGCGTGACCAGGGGAAATCGAAAAACCAACCTACCGCCCCTCTCGCCCCGCCAACAGCACCTCGATCGTCTGCTGTACGGCCAATGCCTCGCCATAGCCCGGCAGGCCATGCGAGCGGCCTTCGATCAGCGCGACCCACTGCTCGAGCTGGTCGGCCTGGCCCGTCGCGCGATGGGTTGCCGCATCACCCACGTCGCTCCAGTCCTGGCCCGTCTTGCGCCGCCGCAGGCCGAACCAGTCGCGCAGTTCGAGTTCGCCTTCGCTGCCGCGCCACAGCATGCGGTTGTGGTCGGCCATCGGCAAGACGCTGTCGACGCGGCCGTCGATCTGCACCTCGATGCCGCCGACGCGCAGTCGGGCCTGCAGCGCGGTTTCCGCGCTGCGCCCGTCGGTCGGATAGCCGACGTGGCTATGTTCCACCTCGGCCGGGCCCAGCACACGCTGCAGCACGAAGATGAAGTGCGACAGCACTTCGCGCACGAAACCGCCTTCGGCACGCTGCGACAACCAGTCCCCGGCGGCTGCCTGCCAGGGCCGTGGCCAGGCGGCAAATCGCAACTCGATCTGCACCGCCTGCAGCGCACCCACCGACGCCTCACCCTGCATGCCGAAGGCCTGCCACGCGGCGGCCAGGCCGGGCGACGAGGCCAGCGAGAAGTTGACCGCTGCGCGCTGCCCTTCACGCTCGATGCGCGCGATGCAGCGCCGCGCGGCCTCGAAGTCCACCGTCAGCGGCTTTTCGCAAAGCACCGCCAGGCCCGCGTCGAAGGCCGCTTCGCTGAATGCCATGTGCGCGGCCGGCGGCGTCGCGATGTACAGCCCGTGCAGGCCCGAGCTGGCGATCAGCGGTGCCGCACCGGTCGCCGCCTGCAGCCCGGGGTGCGTCTGCAGCGTTCGGTGCAGCGCCGCGCCATCGGCATCCCAGACGAGCGTTGCCTTCAGGCGCGGATGGGCGTTCAGCCGCTCCAGCATGCGCTGGCCCATCACGCCCAGGCCGATCACGCCGATGTTCAAGGGTGAGTTCATCGGCACAGTGTAGGCGGCGCCTAGAACCGCGAAAGGCATGCAACGCGCGGCGCGTATGCGCCGCTACGGGCTGTCCCTCAGCCCGGTTTCGGGATTAGGCAGGCTCCTGCGGCTGACGCAAAATATCCGGCATGACGAACATTGCCACCGTGCTGAAAAGCGAGATCGCGCGTGTCGCTCGCAAGGAAGTGCGCACACAGACCCTCGGACTGAAAAAGGCCGTGGCCAGCTACCGCACCGAGATCGCCGCCCTGAAGCGCCGCGCGAGCGAACTGGAACAGCAGCTACGGCGTCACGCCAAGGCCCGCGCGGCCCCAGCCGAAGCCGCCACGGCCTCGGAGGCGAAACTGCGCTTCACGGCCAAGGGACTGGCCTCGCAACGCAAGCGCCTCGGGTTGTCGGCGCACGACTGCGGTCTGCTGGTGGGTTCCTCGGGCCAATCGGTCTACAACTGGGAGGACGGCTCGGCACGGCCGCGCGCAAGGAACCTGCAGGCCATCGCGGCGTTGCGCACCATGGGCAAGAAGGAAGCCGCGGCGCGACTGGCGGCATTGCGCGAATCCGGCGGAAGGTGAGCGACGCCCGCAGCGCCGCAGCCCGCCCCTACCTGGCCATCGTTAGCGCACGGTCTCTGACCTTGCGTGTCAGTATCAGTCCGGTCCTGAAGGCCTCGTCAACCTTCTTTTCGGCGGACTCGTTGCCCTGCGCCGAAGCGTAGGAACCCATCATTACCCGGAACAGGCCTTTCACGGCGTCGGCGTAGGCGTCGTTGATGGTGTCGATATCGTTCATCGGTAGGTCCTCGTAATGTAGAGCGTGTCACAACCACCTGCGCACGCGTTCGGCGTAGCGACTGTAGGCCTCGCCAAACAGGCTTTCGAGTGCCCTTTCCTCGGGCCGGATCTGGAATCGGTTCATGTACAGCACGAACAGCGGCGGACCCAGCAGGGGCCAGAGCGACGCCAGGTGCACGGCCCATGCCAGCAGCAGCAGCGCCAGGCCGATGTACATCGGGTTGCGCGTCACGCGGTAGATGCCGCTGGTGACCATTGCCGACGCGCGGGCCGGCTGCAGCGGGTTGATCGTGGTGCGCTGTGCGCGAAAGGCCAGCAGGCCGAGCAGGTCGAAAACCAGGCCGGTCGTGGCGATGAGCAAGCTCAGACCATGGCGCAGCAGCTCCGGCACGGCCAGCAAGGGCGTGGGTGATGCGAGCAGCCACATGGCGGCGGCAATCAATGCGGCCACCAGCGGCGGAGGGATCCTGTGTTCAAGTGCCTGCATGTCGGGGTGCGGTGCTTCAGCGGCGGTCGAAGGGCGAACGCCACCGGTGCCATGAACGATACCGCCTCGCATGCCGATGGAGGGGCGGGCCACGGGTGCCGTCAAGCAACGGCCCCGCCAGGGCCCGGCGCGCGCGGCCGCACCAGGCTCAGCACCGCCGCCAGCAGTTGGCACGCCAGGCAGGCCAGCAGCGGCCAGGTAGACGAGGCGGTGGCACTAAGCAACAGGCCGGCGCCGATCGGACCGAAGGCATACATCACCTGGCCCACCGACCACACGCGTGTGACCACGCGCCCGTAGTGCTGCGGCGCGAATTCACGCTGCGCGAACATCGCCGGCAGGGTGATGACATTGCCCACCGAGACCCCGACCAGACAGCAGCCGGCGATGACCCACAGCGGCCGGTCCGTCGCCAGCATCAGCACCACGCCCACGGCCTGCAGGCCGAAACTGGCCGCTGTGGCTCGGCGGTGGTCGATGCGGTCGATGAAGCTGGCCATGACCAGGCGCCCGAGCAGCGAGCTGGCCGTGGTCGCGGCGACGGCCGCGGTGGCATGCGCCGCGCCAACGCGCGGCACCAGCAGCGGCAGCTGCTGCGCCAGGAAGGCCACTTGCGCCAGCCAGCCGATGCCGAACAGTGCGCAAAGCAGCAGCAGGTGCCGGTCCATGCGCAGCGCCTCGTCGAGCGGCCGGCCTGTGCCGGGCACAGAACCCGGCACCTCCATGGGCCGCGCATCCGGTTCGACCAGGTTCAACCCGATCAGTGCCAGCAGGACCAGTGCCAGCAGCGCCGCCATCAGCGCCACGCCCGGGCCCATGCCGAAGCGCGCGATGGCCGCCACCAGGGCCGGCACGACCACGAAACCGGCCGCACTGGCGCCGGTGAGTGCGACGTTCAGCGCCAGGCCACGCTTGTGGTGGAACCACTGGCCGATGATCTGCGTGATCGCCGTGCCCGAGATCGCAGCCCAGCCGAAGGCCATGCCGGCATAGGCCGCGAACAGCCAGAAGGCGTTCGGCACATAGGCCAGCGCGCTGGCGCAGCCGGCCATCAGCAGCACGCCGGCGATGACCACGCGCTTGCGGCCGAAGCGCGTGGCGGCATGTTCGACGGCATACAGCGCGGCCGCGCCGACCAGGAAGTGAAAGGTCGTGGCCGCCGACAGCAGCGCCGCCGAAAAATGCCCGGCCGCGCTCAGGTACTGCACGTACACCGACAGGCTGTAGAAGCCCAGGCCCCAGGCCGCCAGTGCCATGCAGAAGGTGGTGAGCAGCACGCGCCAGCCGGCCAGCGGGCGCGGCGTGCGGAACTCGTCGAGCGCCGCCGGCATCGGGCTCAGCGCGCTCGCTTGCGCGCGGCCGTCGGCCAATGGCCGAATTCCTCGGCGTGGCATTCGATGTCGAGCTCGCCGACACGCACCATCAGGCGCTGCTGCGCGTCGGCGATGGCCCGGTTGTAGATGCTCGGCCCGATCTCGGCCAGGAAGAAGTTCAGCAGCGCGGCGGCCTGGATGTTGCCGATGGGCTCGTCGAAGTTCTCGCGCACGTAGCGCTCGATCGAAGCCACCGCCCGCTCGCGCACTTCCTTCGACAGCTCGATGTTCATGCGGGTCCGCCCTGCGTCGCGGGCGCCTTGGGGTACAGCAGCATCTGCGTGCAACGGAACAGCGCCAGCGTCTTGCCGCTTTCGCGGTGCGTCAGCACGGCGTCCCAAAGCTGCGTGCTGCGACCCAAGTGCGCCGCGGTAGCGACGCAGTCGACATGGCCGTCGCGCGTGGTGCCGAGGAAGTTGCTCTTCAGCTCCACCGTGGTGAAGCCGCTGGCATCGGCGGGCAGGTTGTTGACGCAACCATAGCCGCAGCAGGTGTCGGCCAGCGTGACCAGGCTGCCGGCATGCAGGAATCCGTTGGGCGCCATCAGGTGCTCCTGCACGCGCAGTTCGGCACGCAGTTCGCGAGCGCCGCTGAGCGTGACGACCATGCCCAGGTGGCCCGGCAGCTTGCCTGCGCCGCGATGGTTCCAGAACTCGGGGGTGTGCTTGCTCATGCCGGCTCGTTCGCGCGCTTGCGCGCAGTGACCTCGATCTCGATGCGGATGCGCGGGTCGATCAGCGCTGCCGAGATCATCGTCGCCGCGGGCCGCACCTCGCCGAAATGCTTGCGCAGCACCGGCCAGCATGGCTCGAATTCACTGGCCACCGGCACGATGTAGTGCACGCGCACCACGTCGGCCAGCGACGCACCGGCCTCGCGCAGCGCCTGCGCGATGTTGGCGAAACACTGTTCGGTCTGTTCGACGATGCCCTCGGCGATCGTCATCGTCGCGTAGTCGAAACCGGTGGTGCCGGAGACGAAGACCCAGTCGCCATCGACCACGGCGCGTGAATAGGCGGCCTGCGCCTCGAAGGTGGAGCCCGAGCTGATGTGTCGACGTGTCATGGGTGTGTCCTTGTGAAGGGTTCGGCGACACGCGCGATCAGCACCGGCAGTGGCGCCGGCGGCACGTCGCCGATATGGATGCAGGCCTGCAGCCGCCGCGTAGCGGCATCGGCACTGTCGGCGTGGGCGGCATGCACCGCGGCCAACGGATCACCGCGTTCGACGCGTTGCCCTATCGACACCATCTCGGCGAAGCCGACGCGGTGGTCGATGGGGTCGGCCGCGCGGCGCCGGCCGCCGCCGAGTTCGATCACGGCCAGCCCGATGTCGCGCGTGGCCTTGGCCACGATCCAGCCCGCATGCGGCGCCGGCACGGCGCGCTGAACCGGCGCGGCGGCCAGGTGCCGGCCAGCGCACTCGCAGAAGTCCGCCGGCCCGCCGAGCGCCGCGACCATGCGCGCAAAGTGCTCGAGCGCCGAGCCGTCGTCGAGTGCTTCGTCGACACGCTTCAGCGCCGAGGCCTCGTCGTCGGCCAAGGCACCGATCTGCAGCAGTTCGGCGCACAGCAGCCGCGTCACCTGCAGCAGGCGCGGGCTGCGCCGCTCGCCGCGCAGGAAGGCCACCGCCTCCAGCACCTCCAGCGCGTTGCCGCAGGCATGGCCGAGCACCTGGTTCATGTCGGTGACCAGCGCACGGGTCGGCAGCCCGGCACCATTCGCCACGGCCACCAGCGACTGCGCCAGCGCCAGGGCCATTTCCGGCGTGACGGCAAAGGCGCCGTTACCGCACTTCACGTCCATCACCAGGCCGTGCAGCCCGGCGGCCAGCTTCTTCGACAGGATGCTGGCGGTGATCAACGGGATCGACTCGACCGTGGCGGTGACATCGCGGATCGCATACAGCCGCCGGTCGGCCGGCGCCAGCTCGGGTGTCTGGCCGATGATCGCGCAGCCCGCGCTGTGCAGTGCCTGGCGCAACTGCGCGATGTCGGGCGTGGTGCGGTAGCCGGGGATGCTGTCGAACTTGTCGAGCGTGCCGCCGGTGTGGCCGAGCGCGCGCCCGCTGATCATCGGCACCACCGCGCCGCAGGCGGCCATGATCGGCGCCAGCATCAGGCTGACCTTGTCGCCGACGCCGCCGGTGGAATGCTTGTCCAGCACCGGGCCACCAAAGCGGTCGGCCGCCCAGTCCAGCACCTGGCCGGAGCGGGTCATCGCCCGCGTCAGTTCCACCGTCTCGGCGCTGGACAGGCCATTGATGAACATCGCCATCGCCATCGCCGCGGCCTGGCCTTCGCTCCAGCTGTGGTCCACCAGGCCGTGCACGAAGGCGTCGAACTGCGCGGCGTCGAGCGCGCCGCCGTCGCGCTTGATGCGAATCAGCTCCTGGGCCAGCATGGTTTCAGTAGCCCACGGGCGCGCCGGCCGGCGCCCTGCCGCCGAGCACCGATTCGATGTCGTCGAGCAGGCTGCTCGCGCCGATGCGCAAGCGCTGAGGGTTCAGCGCATCGGCGCCCAGCGACTCGCGGGTGAGTTCAATGTAGGGCAGCGCATCGGTCACGCTGCGGATGCCGCCAGAGACCTTCACGCCGACGAGATGCCGCGCTTGTGCATCACTGGCGATCGCCTGCAGCAGCAGCCGCACGGCCTGCGGCGTGGCGCCGTGCGGCGTCTTGCCGGTGCTGGTCTTGAGGAAGTCGGCACCATGCGCCAATGCCAACTGCGCGGCGCGCTTGATCAGAGCGTCGTCGTGCAGTTCCCCCGTCTCGAGAATCACCTTCAGCCTCAGGCCGGCGCAGGCGCCGCGCACTGCGTCGAGCAGGCGCGCCGCGGCCGCGTCGTCGCCATCGCGCAGCGCGCGCCAGGGCAGCACCACATCCACCTCCTGCGCACCGCCAGCGACGATCTGCCGCACATCGGCCAGCGCTGCGTCGATGTCGGTGCCGCCGGCCGGGAAGTTGGCCACCGCCGCCACGGCGACGGTTGCCGGCAGCCGCCGCCGTGCCAGCGCCGCGAAGCGTGGCCAGACGCACACCGCCGCCACCGTGCCGAAAGGGCCTTGTGCGCGCTCGCACAGGCGCCCGACGTCGGCCGAGCTGTCCTGATCGCCCAGGCTGGTGAGGTCGAGGCAGCTCAGCGCCACCCGCGCCACCTCGGTCATTGGTGCGGCGCCAGTCACGGCGCGTGCACGGCAGCGATGGCCTGCGCGATGTCGGCCAGCAACGCACCAGCCTTGTCCGCCGTCGCCCCGGCCACTGACAGCGTATGTGCATGGCTCAGCAACTCGCCGGACAGCCCGGCCGCCATGTTCGTGATCAGCGACAGCGCCAGCACGCGCAGGCCGGCGTGGCGCGCGAGGATCGTCTCCGGCACGGTGCTCATGCCCACCGCCTGGGCGCCCAGCGTGCGCAGCATGCGAATTTCGGCCGGGGTCTCGAATTGCGGGCCCAGCACCCAGGCGAACACGCCTTCGTGCAGCGTGATGCCGCGCCGCGACGCCGCCTCTTGCGCCAGCTTGCGCAGCGCCGGGTCGTAGGCATCCACCATGTTCACGAAGCGCTCGGTGCCGATCGCGCCGACCAGCGGCGAGCGCTGCGCGATGTTCAGGTGGTCGGTGACCAGCATCAGGCTGCCTGACGGTATCGAGGCATCCAGGCTGCCCGCAGCGTTGGTCTGCACCAGCACCTGACAGCCCAGCGCGCGCAGCGTGCGCAACGCGCCCTTCATGCCGTCGGCGTGGTCATCCTCGTACACATGCCGGCGGCCGGACAGCAGCGCCACCTCGACCGTGCCGAGCCGGCCCAGCCAAAGTTCGCCCGCGTGACCCGGCACGTCGGCGGCCGGGAAGCCGGGCAGATCGGCATAGGCGATTCGCGTCGCGCCCTTCAGTTGCTTCGCCATGCCGCCCCAGCCCGAACCGAGCAGCACGGCGATGCGCGGACGCGCCGCCGGCACGCGCTCGCGGATGATGTCCAGGGATTCGGCAAGCGGTGTCATCGCGGCTCCAGATGGGCCGGGCCGAAGCTGTGCGGCAGCAGCTCGTCCAGCGTGAAGGTCTGCCGCACGTCGGTGGCATCGGCCAGCAGCACCGGCGTGGCGCCGCCGGCGAACTCGCGCAGCTTCTGCCGGCAGCCGCCGCAGGGCGTGACCCATTTCGGCCCCTCGCCGGCCACCAGCAGTGCGCGCGCGCTGCGCCCTCCCGCCAGTACCATCGCGCCCAACGCAACGGCCTCGGCGCACAGGCCCTGCGGGTAGGCGGCGTTCTCGACGTTGCAGCCCGCGTGGATGCGCCCGGCCTCGTCGAGCACCGCCGCACCGACGCGAAACCCGGAGTACGGCGCATGGGCCTGCAGCCGCGCGGCGTGTGCCGCCTTCAGCAGAGCCACCCGTTGCGTCGCATCCATGGCTGCGTCGAAGTGCCTACGCCAGCGCCCGGCCGATGAGGATCTTCTGCACCTCGCTCGTACCCTCGTAGATCTGGCACACACGCACGTCGCGGTAGATGCGCTCGACCGGGAAGTCATTGACGTAGCCGTAGCCGCCGAAGACCTGGATCGCCGCCGAGCACACACGCTCGGCCATCTCGCTGGCGAAGAGCTTGGCCATCGCCGCTTCCTTCAGGCAGGGCTTGCCGGCATCCTTCAACGTGGCGGCATGCCAGATCAACTGCCGTGCGGCCTCGATCTGCGTGGCCATGTCGGCGAGCTTGAACTGCACTGCCTGGTGGCTGAAGATCGGCGCACCGAAAGCCTGGCGCTCCTTGCTGTAGGCCAGCGCGGCGTCGAAGGCGGCGCGCGCCATGCCCACGGCCTGGCTGGCGATGCCGATGCGCCCGCCTTCCAGGCCCGACAACGCGATCCTCAGGCCCATGCCCTCGTCGCCCAGCAGGTTGGCAGCGGGCACACGGCAGTCGTCGAACAGGATCTGCGCGGTGTCGCTGGCGCGCTGGCCCATCTTGTCCTCGATGCGTGCCACCTTGTAGCCGGGCGTGTCGGTGGGCACGACGAAGGCGCTGATGCCCTTCTTGCCGGCTGACTTGTCGGTGACCGCCATGACGATGGCCAGGTCGCCGTTCTTGCCACTGGTGATGAACTGCTTGACGCCGTTGAGGACGTAGTCGTCGCCGTCGCGTACGGCACTGGTCTTCAGCCCCCCGGCCTCGGAGCCGACATGCGGCTCGGTCAGGCAGAAGGCACCGAGCTTCTGGCCGCGCGCCAGCGGCTGCAGGAAGGATTGTTTCTGCTCGACAGTGCCAAAGGCCATCAGGATCGAGCACACCGGGCAGTTGTTGACGCTGACCACGGTGCTGGTGGCGCCGTCACCGGCGGCGATCTCCTCCAGGATCAGCGCCAGCGCCAGGTAGTCGAGCCCTGCACCGCCATCCTCCTCCGGCACGGCCACGCCGCAGCAGCCCAGCTCGGCCAGGCCACGCAACTGGGTCTTGGGAAACCGGTGCGTGCGGTCCCATTCGGCCGCATGCGGCGCAATCTCGGCCTGCACGAAATTGCGCACGGCGTCCTGCACGGCAAGGTGGTCTTCACTGAGCAGCATGGGACTTTCCTTCCGAAGAGGCTCACCAGTCCAGCCGCTGGCCGTCGTGGTTGAAAAAACCGCCGTTGTCGGTGTCGCGCAATCCCGCCAGCGTGCGCCGCAGGTCGGAGGCACTGCGCGCCACGTCGAGCTCCGCACCCGCGCCGCCCATGTCGGTGCGCACCCAGCCCGGGTGCAGCGCGACGCAGATGGCGCGGCCGGCGAGCACCAGCGAGGCGTCCTTCAGCAGCGAATTCAACGCCGCTTTCGAAGCGCGGTACAGCCAGCCCGAGGCCGACGAGCGCGTGCCGATCGCGCCCATGCGCGACGACATCACCGCCAGCCGCGCACCGGGGGCCAGCGCGTCGACCACCTGCGGCAGCACGCGCATCGCGCCGAGCACGTTGGTGTGCATCACGGTGTCGAACTCGGCCTGCGTCGGCGTGTCCAGCCCCGCAGAGCGAGGGCCATAGACGCCGGCGTTGAGCACCACCACATCGAAGGCCGCACCGTCGATCGGCCAGGCCAGCGCCGAGGCGCCGGCTTCGCTCAGCAGGTCCAGACGCAGTGCCATCGCGTCCAGCGAGCGCAAGCGCGCGAGCCCTTCGTCGCTGCGTGCCGTGGCGCTGACCGCGTCGCCGTCGGCACGATACTGGCGCACCAGTTCCAGGCCGATGCCGCGCGACGCGCCGATGATGAGCACCTGCTTCATGCCGTGGCGCCGAGATGCCTGACCAGCATCGTGCCGCGGCCGACGACGCAGTCGGTGCCGCCGGAAAATGCGCTGCCGTTGGGCTTGCCGACCCGGACGGGGGCCTGCGTCAGATCGGCGTCGTTGGAACTGAAATCGGTCTCAGACATGGGCACCACTGCGCGTTCCGGCGAGCCGCGCTGCCAGCACCAGGAAAAGAAGGCCGCCGGCCGCGTTGAGCCAGCGCGCGGCACCGGACAGTGCCGGCCAGCGCGCGACGCGCGCCGTCAGCGCCACGACGAGCAGCAGGAACAACAGGCTCTGCACGAAGAACAGCGCGCCCAGCGCCAGGAACGCCACGGTCTTGTGCGACGAATGCGCCGGGATGAACTGCGGCAGGAAGGCCAGCATGAACAGCGCCACCTTCGGATTCAGCAGGTTGGTCAGCAGCCCGCGGCGGAAATCGCCCCAAACGGACGCTGCGCTCGGCCGCCCCGGCATGAGTTGCTTCGGTGACGCACCCTGCCAGGCCGAACGCAGCATGCCCAGCCCCAGCCACACCAGGTAGGCCGCGCCAAGCCACTTGAGGATCAGGAAGGCCTGTGCCGACAACGCCAGCAATGCGGCCAGACCGAAGGCTGCGGCGAGCACATGCACGACCGCGCCCACACAGATGCCGGCTGCCGCCGCCACGCCGGCACGCGCGCCGGACTGCGCGGTGCGCGACACGGTGAGCAGCAGATCGACGCCGGGCGTGGCGTTCAGTACCAGCGCCGCCAGCATGAACAGCGGCAACTGCTGCTGCAGCGCGGGCTCGATCACCATGGCCTCGCGTCAAAGCATCTCGATGGCCATCGCCGTGGCCTCGCCGCCGCCGATGCAAAGCGCCGCCATGCCGCGCTTCAGGTTGCGTTGGCGCAGCGCGCCGAGCAGCGTGACGACGATGCGCGCGCCCGACGCGCCGATCGGGTGGCCCAGCGCACAGGCGCCGCCGTGCACGTTGACGATGTCGTGCGGCAGTTGGTAGTCGCTCATTGCCGCCATGGTCACCGCAGCGAAGGCCTCGTTCACCTCCCACAGCTCGACCTGCTTGGCGTCCCAACCGGCCTTCTTCAAGGCCTTCTCGATGGCCCCGGCCGGCGCGGTGGCGAACCACTCCGGCGCCTGCGCATGCACGGCATGGCTGACGATGCGCGCCAGCGGCTCGGCGCCCAGTTCGCGCGCTCGGCTTTCGCGCATCAGCACCAGCGCGGCGGCGCCATCGGAAATGCTCGAGGCGTTGGCGGCGGTGACGGTGCCACCCTTGACGAAGGCCGGCGGCAGGTGTGGGATCTTGTCCAGCCGCGCCTTGAAGGGCTGCTCGTCGTGCTTGACCCGCTTGTCGCCGCCCTTGGCCGACACGTTCACCGGCTCGATCTCCCAGTCGAAGCTGCCGTCTTCGTTGGCCAGCTTCGCGCGCAGTGTCGAGGTGATGGCGAACTGGTCCTGCGCCTCGCGCGTGAAACGGTACTTGTCGACACATTGCTCGGCGAACACGCCCATCGCCTTGCCGCGTTCGTAGGCGTCCTCCAGCCCGTCCATCGCCATGTGGTCGAACATCTTCGCTGCGCCGTAGCGCACGCCCTTGCGCGCGAACATCAGGTGCGGCGCGTTGGTCATGCTCTCCATGCCGCCGGCGACCATCACCGAGGCGCTGCCGGCGGCAAGCATGTCGTGCGCGAACATCATCGCGCGCATGCCCGAGCCACACATCTTGTTCAGTGTGACGGCGCCGGTGGACTGCAGCAGGCCGGCCTTGAGCATCGCCTGGCGCGCCGGGGCCTGGCCCTGGCCGGCCATCAGCACGTTGCCCATCAGCACTTCGTCGATGCTGTCGCCGGGCACACCCGCACGCCGAACTGCGCCTTGTATGGCCGCGGCGCCCAGTTCCCAGGCGGCCAGCGAACTGAAATCGCCCAGCATGCCGCCGATGGGCGTGCGCGCCGCGGAGACGATGACGATGGCTTCGGACATGGCGGGCTCCTTCAGGCAACGGGTTGGGGCAATGCCGCAGGCAGTGGCTTGGCGGCGGCGGGCGGCTTGTGCATGTGGGCGAAGCGCTTGTTCAGCTCATAGGGAAAGACATCATGCACGTGACCGGCCAGGATGCGCTCCTTGTGGCCTTGCCAGAACTCCGCGTCGAGCAGGTCGGCGTGGTGCTTCATGAAGGGCTCTCGCACCGCCGGGTTGCCCAGCAGGAAGGGCGCAAAGGTCTCGGGGAACACGTCGTGCGGTCCCACGCTGTACCAGATCTCGCCGGACATCTCCTCTTCCTCGGTGCGCGGCTCGGGCACGCGGCGGAAGTTGCAGTCGGTGATGTATTCGATCTCGTCGTAGTCGTAGAACACCACCTTGCCGTGGCGCGTGATGCCGAAGTTCTTGAACAGCATGTCGCCCGGGAAGATGTTCGCCGCCACCAGGTCCTTGATGGCGTTGCCGTACTCGACCACCGCCTTCTCGATCTGCTCGGGCGTGGCCTCTTGCAGGTAGATGTTCAGCGGGATCATGCGCCGCTCGATGTAGACGTGGTGGATCACCAGCGCATCGCCATCCTCCTCGATCAGGCTGGGGCAGAAATGCTTCAGCTCGTCGATCAGCTCGGGCTCGAAGCGTGCGTGCGGAAACAGCACGTCGCTGTATTCCAGCGTGTCGGCCATGCGCCCGACGCGGTCGTGCTGCTTGACCAGCAGGTACTTGCCCTTGATCTGCTCGCGCGTGGTGTCCTTCGGCGCTGGGTAGAAGTCCTTGATGACCTTGAACACATAGGGGTAACTGGGCAGGTCGAAGACCAGCATGACCATGCCCTTGATGCCCGGCGCGATGCGGAAGTTGTCGCTCGAGTGCTGCAGGTGGTGCAGGAAGTCGCGGTAGAACATGTTCTTGCCCTGCTTCTGCAGGCCCAGCGCGCTGTACAGCTCGGAGCGTGCCTTTCGGGGCATCATGCCGCGCAGGAACATCACGTAGGCGCTGGGGATGTCCATGTCGACCATGAAGTACGCGCGCGCAAAGCTGAACAGGATCAGCAGTTCGTCCTCGCGAAACATGGCCGTGTCGATGGCCAGACGCCCGTCGGCAGTGTGCAGGATGGCCAGTGCGAGCGGCAACTCGGTGAAGCCATTGACGATCTTGCCAACGACATAGGCGCCCTTGTTGCGATAGAACAGCGACGACAGCACCTGCAGCTGGAAATTCGGTCGCAGCGTCCATTGCGCCAGCGGCAGCCCGATGTGCTCCTGCAGCGCGTTCATCACGTGGTCGATGTCGCGCGCCAGGTCCTCGAAAGGGCACTGCAGCTGGAAGTTGTCGACCACGCGCATCAGCGTGCTGTGCATCGAATCGCGCGTCGGGTAGTAGGCGCGGTAGGTAGGCAGCGCCCCCGGTTCGTCGTTTTCGATGTACTCGGTGCTGACGGCCGGGCGCACAAAGATGAAGTCGTTGCGAAAGTAGCTGCGGTGCAGCAGCTTGACCGTGACAGAGTTGAAGAAGGTCTCGGCCAGCTCGGGCTGGTGGTGTTCGACCAGCAGGCCGATGTAGTGCAGCTTGACCTGCTGCCAGCCATCCATCGACAGGCTGCTGACGTCGAACTCGTTTTGCAGCCGCTGCGCCGACTCGTCCACGCGCTTGTCGTAGAACTCGATGCGCAGCGCCTGCGCGCGTTGCTGGCCATGCCAGTCGGAGGTCTCGAAACGCGCCTTGGCCGACGCACTGGCCTCGCGGAACAGGCTGTAGTGGCGGTTGAAGCCATCGAGCATCGCACGCGCGACACCGAAGGCGCGGCTGTCCGTCAGGCGGTGAGGGAACATCGGCGTGGTTAGACTGGGGTGATTGCGTTCACATCAAATGGTAGCCCACACATGGCCAACGCCCAGGAAAGCGAACTGCACTACGCCTTCGGCGACACCTTGCCCGAGACCGGCCACACGCTGCCGGCCGCGCCAGGCGTGCGCTGGCTGCGCATGCGCCTGCCCTTCGCGCTGGACCACATCAACCTGTGGCTGCTGCGCGACCACGAGGACATGGCCGAAGGCCGGCGCGAAGGCTGGGCCATCGTCGACTGCGGCATCGACAACGACGAGACGCGTGCCGCCTGGGAGCAGGTCTTTGCCAACGAACTGCAGGGCCTGCCGGTACTGCGCGTGATCTGCACGCACATGCACCCTGACCACATCGGGCTGGCGCATTGGCTGACCGAGCGCTGGAATTGCCGGCTGTGGATCAGCGCCACCGACTGGAACGCCGCGCGAGTGGCCAGCACCGCCATCGGCGATGCACACAGCGGCCACAGCGCGGCGGACTTCTATGCGCGCCACGGCCTCGACGATCCCACGGCGCTGGCCAGGGTGCGCGCACGTTCGAACTACTACGCCACGATGGTGAAGAAGGTGCCGGAACAGTTTCGCCGGCTGATGGACGGCATGCGGCTGCGCATCGGCGAACACGAATGGCGGTGCATCGCCGGTTATGGCCATGCGCCGGAGCACATTGCATTGCACTGCGAAGCGTTGAACACGCTGATTTCCGGCGACATGGTGTTGCCGCGCATTTCCACCAACATCAGCGTCTACGACATAGAGCCCGAGGCGAACCCGCTGCCGCTGTATCTGGAGTCGATCGCCGCGATGCGCGCATTGCCGCAGGACAGCCTGGTACTGCCGTCGCATGGCAAGCCCTTCACCGGTCTGCACCGGCGCATCGACCAGTTGACGGGGCACCACGAGGAGCGCTTTGCGGAAGTGCTGCATGCCTGCGCGGGTGCGCCGCACAGTGCCGCCGAGCTGATGCCGGTGATGTTCAAGCGAGAGCTGGACATGCACCAGACCACCTTTGCGCTGGGCGAGGCCGTGGCGCATGTACATGCATTGCACTCAGCCGGGCAATTGACCCAAGTGTCCGGGGCCGACGGGATATTGCGCTTTTCAGCGGTCTGAATTCGGCGCATGGCGGCCGCTCCCAGCGCCCCTGTTGTGGGTCTCGATGTTGCAGCGCCGGGTAACGCCGGCGTGGGGGTGGCCCACGGAGTGAATAGGAATTGGCTGAATGCAGTGGGCCACCGCCGCTGGCGGCCGCGTGTGCCAAAAGGGTTCGCGCGCCAGGTCCTGGGGGGGACAAAGCGCCGCAATGCGCCGAAACCGATCCTCCCCCTTCGGTAGAACCTTCGGTCTCGCCTCAGTCCAGCACCGGTACGGTGCCGTGGCGCAATGCAGCGCGCGAGTCCTCGTAATCCGGCAGCACCGAGCGCACGACACCCCAGAAGGCGGGGCTGTGGTTCATCTCGCGCAGGTGCGCAAGTTCGTGCGTTACGACATAGTCAATGATCGGCATCGCAAAGTGAACCAGCCGCCAGTTCAAGCGGATCGATCCGTCGGCGTTGGCGCTGCCCCAGCGCGTCGCGGCCGAGCTCAGCGAGATACGGCGCACGCTCACGCCCAGGCGTTCGGCAAAGAGCGCGCAGCGCTCTTCGAATACGCGCCGCGCCTGGCGCTGCAGCCAGCTCTGGGCGGCGTCGCGGATCTGCTCGGGCATGGCCGTGTGCGGCAGGCCCACACGCAGCAATCGGCTCGGCACGCCCGGCAAGCCTTCGCCCGCGGCATCCAGCACTGCACCGGTGGCGCGCGGGTCGAGCACGATGATGACGGTGTCACCCAAGAAGGGCAGCCCGGTGCCGTCGCGCCAGTGGACCTTTGCCGACAGCAGCCGCGCCTCGCGTTCACGCTGCTCGCGCAGCTTGCGCAGGATCCAGCCACGCTTTTCCTGCAGCGCCGATTCGAGTTCGCGCGTGCCCACCCAGCGCGGCATGCTGACGGTCAGGCCCTCGGCACCGACCACGAAGCCGATGCTGCGCCGCCGCGCGCGACGCATCTCGTAGGCCACCAGATGGCCATCCAGATGCACGTCGCGCTGCGCGCGCGGGTGCCTGAAGACCTCGCCTGAAAGACGCTCCTGCAACAGTGCGACCGGCCCGGGTGAAGCGCTTGCATCCGTGGGCGGCGCAGGTGGCAACGCGACGGCCGCCTCGCCGGCAAGCTCAGCCGGTTCGTCGAACAGCGAGCGCTGCAGCGTCTTCCAGGGGGCAAGCCAACGCGACATGCGGCGGATTCTAGAGGGCGGCGTCAGCGCCGCTCAGGCGTAGGCCTGAGGGTCGATACGGCGCATCTCGGCCTCGATCCAGGCTTCGACCTCGACCATCAGTTCGTCGGGCCTGCGCCCTTGCACCGCAATCGGCGGACCGATGGAGATGTCGATCACGCCCGGTCGCAGCAGGAAGCTCTTGCGTGGCCAGCAACGCGCCGAGGCCACGGCGATGGGCACGATCGGCGTGCCGGTGGTGATGGCAAGCCGCGCCGCGCCGGCCTTGTACTGGCCCTGCCGGCCGCGCTCGCTGCGCGTGCCCTCGGGAAACATGATGACCCAGTTGCCCTGGCTCATGAACTGCCGCCCTTGCTCGGCCACCCTGTTCCAGGCTTCGGCGCGCTTGCTGCGATCGATATGGATCATGTCCAGCTTGCCCATGGCCCAGCCGAAGAAGGGAATCAGCAGCAGTTCCTTCTTGAACACGTAGCACAGCGGGTGTGACATCAACGTCGGGTAGGCGAAGGTCTCCCAGGTGGACTGGTGCTTCGACGCCAGCAGCACCGCGCGCAGCCCCTCTTCAGCAGTGGGCACGTTGTGCATGCCGTGGATGCGGTGGCGCACGCCGCAGATGACACGCGCCCCCCAGATCACCAGGCGCAGCCAGCTGATGCACATCCAATACAGCGTCGTGCCCCTGATGAAGAGCGAGGCGACAACCACCGCCGTGGCTATGGGCACCACGGTGACGAACATCCACAGCACGAACACCGCCGAGCGCAGCGCCCAGAGCGCGCGTTTCATGTCAGCGGCCGCATGCGGCGAGATTCAAAGTACGCCCGACTGCGAATCGAGCACATGGTCGCGCTCCAGCAGGTGCACGGCCATTTCCAGCAGGTCGCGATGCACGATCGTGCCCGGCACCTGTTCTGCCAGGCTGGCCACCTGGGCTGCGTCGAGAGCAGCGGCCCGGCCGACGCGCACCAGGTGCGGCTCACAGCCTGCCGCCTGGGCGGCCTTCAGGTCGCGCAAGGTGTCGCCCACCATCGGCACTTGCGCCAGATCGACGCCATAGCGGCGGCCGATGTCGAGCAACATGCCCGGCATCGGCTTGCGGCAGTCGCAGGCTTCCTCCGGCGTGTGCGGGCAGAAAAACACCGCGTCGATGCGCCCTCCCAGGGCCTTCAGGCTGCTCATCATGTGTGCGTGCACCGCGTTGACCGCCGCCATGTCGATCATGCCGCGGCCGATCCCCGACTGGTTGGTGGCCACCACCACATGCCAACCGGCATGGTTCAGCCGCGACACGGCCTCCAACGCGCCAGGTACGGCCACCCACTCCTCGGGTGCCTTGATGTGATCCTCGCGAAACTCGTTGAGGATGCCGTCGCGGCCGAGGATGATCAGCTTGGGTATCGGTTGCATGGTCGGCTCCTTCCGCTGCGATGATCAGTTCGCCAGCCGCGAAAGATCGGCCACACGGTTCATGGCCGCATGCAGCTTCGACAGCAGCGCCAGGCGGTTGGCGCGCAATGCCGGGTCGTCCGCATTCACCATCACCTGGTCGAAGAAGGCATCGACCGGCGTTTTCAGCGCGGCCAGTGCCTGCAACGAGGCCTCGAGATCGCCCGCGTCGAAGGCGGCATCGGCTTTCGACGACACGGCCTGCAGGTCGGCACTCAACGCCAACTCGGCGGCATCGACGAGCAGCGCGGCACGCACTTCGGCACCCACCGCGCCGTCGGACTTCTTGAGGATGTTGCCGACACGCTTGTTGGCCGCCGCCAGCGCGGGCGCCTCGGGCAAGGCGGCGAAACGCTGCAGCGCGGCCAGCCGTTTGGGCAGCTCGGCCCAGCGTGGCGGGCGCAACTCGAGCACCGCATCCACCTCCTGCGCGCTGTAGCCGAGATCGCGCAGGTAGCCCACCAGCCGCTCGCGCAGGAACAAGGCCAGCTCAGCCTGCGCCTGGCCGTGGGCGGGGTCGAAGGCCTTGAATGCACGCAGCACGAGTTCTTCCGTGTCGAGCGGCAGTTCACGCTCGATCAGCATGCGGATCACGCCCAAGGCATGACGACGCAATGCAAACGGGTCCTTGTCGCCGCTGGGCAGCGCGCCGATGCCGAACAACCCAGCCAGCGTCTCCAACTTGTCGGCCAGCGCCAACGCCACGCCGCTCATGCGCCGCGGCAGCGCATCGCCGGCGAAGCGCGGCTTGTAGTGGTCTTCAATGGCTTCGGCGACCTCCTCGGTCTCGCCATCGTGGCTTGCGTAGTAGCCGCCCATGATGCCCTGCAGCTCGGGGAACTCGCCCACCATGTCGCTCACCAGATCGGCCTTGGCCAGCAGCGCGGCGCGGCCCGCGGCCTGGGCCAGCACCGGGCCACCCAGCATCTCGCCGATATCCTGCGCCAGTGCGCGCACACGTTCGACCCGTTCGCCTTGCGTGCCGAGCTTGCCGTGATAGACCACCTTGGCCAGCCCCGGCACGCGCGATTCGAGCGTGCGCTTGCGGTCCTGGTCGAAGAAGAACTTGGCGTCGGCCAGGCGCGGTCGCACCACACGCTGGTTGCCTTCGACGATGGCAGCCGGGTCGGCGGGCCGGATGTTGCTGACCACCAGGAAGCGGTTCGTCAGCTTGCCGGCGGCATCGACCAGCGGGAAGTACTTCTGGTTGGCCTTCATTGTCAGGATCAGGCACTCGCTGGGCACGTCCAGGAAGGCTTCGTCGAAGGCGCAGCCCAGCACATTCGGCCGCTCGACCAGGCCGGCGACCTCGTCGAGCAGGGCTTCGTCGTCGATCGGCCGCAGGCCCAGTGCGTCGGCTGCGGCTTGCAGCTGACGCACGATCTCGGCACGGCGCTCGGCGAAGCCGGGGATGACCGCGCCTTCGCCATGCAACTGCTCGGCATAGCTGTCAGCAGCGCGCAGCTCGATCATCGGCACGGCCGCTTCGAAGCGGTGGCCCTGCGTGCAGCGTGTCGCGCGAAGACCCAGCGCCTGCACGTCCACCACCGCATCGCCGTGCAAGGCCACCAGGCCATGCGCCGGGCGCACGAAGGTCACACTCGACCAGCCATCGGCCAGTTGGTAGCTCATCACCTTGGGAATCGGCAGTTTGGCCAGGCTATCGTCGAGCGCCTTCTGCAGGCCCTCGGCCAGAGTAGCACCGACCACGCGGCTGTCGAGGAACAGCGTCTCGCCCTTGCCTTCGCCCCGTCGCTGCAGTTGCTCGATGGGCGTATCGGCAGCGCCAAGTGCGGCCAGTTTCTTCAGCAAGGCCTGTGTCGGCTGGCCAGCGGCGTCCAGCGCCACCGACACCGGCATCAACTTGTGTTGCACCTGACGATCGGCAGCGTGCGGCACCACGTCGGCCACCTGCACGGCCAGTCGGCGCGGCGTGGCAAAGGCCGCGAAGGCGGCACTTGCCGGTGCCAGCCCCTGCGCCTTCAGGCCGTCAGCGAGCAGCGCGGCGAAGGCTTCGCCCAAAGCGTTCAGGGCCTTCGGCGGCAACTCTTCCACCAGCAGTTCGACAAGCAGTGGCGCAGCGGTCATAGCGTGATCAGAACCAGGCCATTCGCCCGGGCATTCTTGTTGAGGGTCTGGTCAAACGACAGCAGTGCGTCGCACTGGGTGCGAACGGCCACGGCGAGGTGCAGCGCATCACCGGCACGCAAGCCGGACGCAAGCACACGGCACATCTGCGCGGCCAGCGAAAAGTCTGCCGCCTGCATGGGCAGCAGGTCGAGCAAGCCGTCGCAGGCCTGGCCAAAGCTGTCCCAGGCTGCATCGGCCTGCACTTCATCGATCTGTCCGGTGCGCACCTTCAAGGCCAGCGCGCTGGCCACTTCCGGCACACACCAGTCCGAGCTGCACAGCGCAGCATCGCCCAGGCCGGCCACCCAACGCTTGAGTGCCGGTGCGGTGGGCTCATTGCTGACCAGGGCCACGAGCGCGCTGCTGTCCAGATAGACCAATCTTCAATACCGGGCGTCGCGGCGCATCGCCTCGACCACCGGCTGGGTCACGGGCATGTCGCGGTGCAGCGCTTCCAGGCGCACCAGAAAGGCCTGTCGGTCGAAGGGCTTGCCGGTGGCCAGCCGCAACTGCGCGGGGCCCACCACCTCGGCATGGATCACCGAGCCTTCGGTCACATCGAGCCTGCGCGCCACCTCGACCGGAATACGCACCGCCAGGCTGTTGCCCCAGCGGCTGACTTGCAGGTCCAACGCGCTCATGGTCGCCCCTTCAGATGTAGACACATGTATCTACAGTGTAGCACCGGCTCAGGCCGCCTTCTTCGCCAGCGCGGCACTGACTTCGGCAGCCCACTCGCGTGGCGCCATCGGGAAACCCAGCCTGGTGCGACTGTCGAGGTAGCTCTGCGCCACCGCACGCGCCAGGTTGCGGATGCGGCCGATGTAGGCGGCACGCTCGGTCACGCTGATGGCGCCGCGAGCATCCAGCAGGTTGAAGGTGTGGCCGGCCTTCAGCAGTTGCTCGTAAGCCGGCAGCGCCAACTGCTTTTCCATCAGGTACTTGCTCTGCTTCTCATGCGCGCCGAAGGCATGCAGCAGGAACTCGACGTCGCTGTGCTCGAAGTTGTAGGCGCTTTGCTCGACCTCGTTCTGGTGATAGACGTCTCGGTAGGTAATCCCTTCCGCCCACTTCAGGTCGAACAGGCTTTCCACACCCTGGATGTACATCGCCAGCCGTTCCAGGCCGTAGGTGATCTCGCCGGTGATCGGCTTGCAGTCGATGCCGCCGACTTGCTGGAAATAGGTGAACTGCGTCACCTCCATGCCGTTCAGCCAGACCTCCCATCCCAGGCCCCAGCAGCCGAGCGTGGGGTTCTCCCAATCGTCTTCGACGAAGCGCACGTCGTTGCGCTTCAGGTCGAAGCCCAGCGCTTCCAGGCTGCCGAGATAAAGATCGAGAATGTTCGCCGGTGCGGGCTTGAGCACCACCTGGTACTGGTAGTAGTGCTGCAGCCGGTTCGGGTTGTCGCCGTAACGGCCATCCTTGGGGCGGCGGCTGGGCTGCACGTAAGCCGCCTTCCACGGCTCGGGGCCGATGGCGCGCAGGAAGGTCGCGGTGTGGCTGGTGCCGGCGCCGACCTCCATGTCGTAAGGTTGCAGCAGCGCGCAACCCTGACGGTCCCAGTAGTCCTGGAGCGTGAGGATGATCTGCTGGAAGCTCAACATGGGTTGCGGTCGCGGTTGGGCGTAAACCCGAGATTCTACGAAGCGCCTTGGCGCTAGGCTCAAGTGCCAGGCTTGGCGCATACATCACGGAAGAACAACGATGCTCGATTTGCTGATCAAGGGTGCCACGGTGGTGGACGGCACGGGGGCGCCAGCCATCACCGCCGATGTGGGAGTGAAGGACGGGCGCATCGTCGAAGTCGGCCGTATCGCTGACGATGCCAGCGAGCGCATCGACGCCGCCGGCGCGTGGCTGATTCCGGGCTTCGTCGACATCCACACCCACTACGACGGTCAGGCCAGCTGGGACGAGACCTTCTCGCCCAGCATCCACCATGGCGTGACGACGCTGATGATGGGCAACTGCGGCGTCGGCTTCGCGCCGCTGAGCGCCGGCCCGAAGGCCAAGGCGGTGGCCGACCTGATCGACCTGATGGAAGGCGTCGAGGACATTCCCGGCGTGGCGCTGGCCGAAGGCGTGCGCTTCGACTGGGAGAGTTTTCCGCAGTTCATGGATGCGCTGGAAGCCATGCCACACAGCCTGGACTTCCTGCTGCAGATTCCGCACGACCCGGTGCGCATGCGCGTGATGGGCGATCGAGCACTGGCCGGCAAGCCCGCCAGCGCGGAGGATGTGGCGGCCATGCGCGCACTGGTGCGCGAAGCGCTCGATGCCGGCGCGGCGGGCTTTTCCACTGGGCGCAGCGACAACCACCGCACCGCCTCGGGCAAGGACACCCCCGCCTGCGAGGCCGACGCGGCCGAGCTGACCGGCATCGCGCACGCCTTCGACGGCTTGCAGCATGGCGTGGTGCAACTGGTCAGCGACTTCGACCTGCTGCGTGGCGCCGAGCGCTTCGACGCCGAATTCGACCTGGTCGAACAGATGGCGCGCGCCAGCGGCCGGCCGCTGTCGATGACCTGGTTGCAGCGCGACCCCGGCGGCGAACAGTGGAAACAGGTCCAGGCAAAGGTCGAAGCGGCCGTCGAAACAGGGCTGCCGCTGTACCTGCAGACGGCTGCGCGCGGCATTGGCGTGATCAACGGGCTGGACGCCACCTTCCACCCCTTCGTCGGCTTTCCCGGCTACAAGGAGATTGCGAATTTGCCACTGGCGCGGCGCGCGGCGGCGATGCGCGAGCCGGCGCGGCGTGCGGCGATCCTGTCGCAGCAGTCCGAGCCGATGGCCGGCGACGGCACGCCGGTGCCACCACTGGTGGACATCCTGCTGGCGCGTATCGAACTCATCAGCGCGCGCATGTTCCCGCTGTGCACCGCGGCGCAGCCGGTGCCCGACTACGAGCCCGACGTGCGCACCAGCTTCTATGCACAGGCGAAGATGCGCGGCACGACAGCGCTGGCGGCGCTCTACGACTATCTAGCCGAAGACGACGGCGGCAACCTGATCTACTTTCCGATCTTCAACTACAACGACGGTTCGCTCGATGTGGTGCACCAGATGTTGCAACACCCGCGCGCGCTGTTCGCGCTGAGCGATTCGGGTGCGCATGTGGGCACGGTGTGCGATGCCAGCTTCACCACCTTCATGCTCACCCACTGGGTGCGCGACCGCACCAGGGACAAGCTCGGGTTGGAGCGGGCCGTGGAGATGCTCACCAGCCGCAACGCGCGCTATCTGGGCCTGCACGACCGCGGAGAAATCGCCGTGGGCAAGCGCGCCGACCTGAACCTGATCGACCCACAGCGCTTGAGCGTGGGCGTGCCAAGACTGGTGCGCGACCTGCCTGCCGGCGGGCGGCGCTTTCTGCAGAAGGGCGAGGGCTACCTGGGCACCTGGGTGGCCGGGCACTGCGTGCAGCACGACGGACAGGTCAGCGACGTACGGCCTGGGAAGCTGGTGCGCATGGGCCGCTGACGACTTGGTCCGCGCCGCCGCGTGCAACCGCTGCGAAGACTTGCGCGATCCGGGATTCACCGGCCACGTCAGGGCATGGATGACAACTTCGACTCCGGCCGCCTGCGCTCGCCGAGCCTTGGGATCAGCCGCACTCTCGCCCCCACAGCAGGCAGCCGATGGCCAGGCCTTGCACCCGCGCGATCGCAATCAGGAAGTGGCCGGCACCGCGCCCGATATGCACCCCCGCGGCCGACACGGCCAGCAACACACCAAAGATCGCCGTGCCGACGAACTGCGCGTCATAAGACGCGACCTCCAGCAGCCAGCGAGGCGGCCGGCGGCATCAGCCGCACGACGATCCAACGCCCGCCAATGCTGCACCACATGGCGAAACCCATGGCCGAGCCTGCAAGCTGCGCGCCCACCGCCGGCAGCAGCAGCGCGTACAGATGGGCAATCATGCCGATGTGCGCAAACAGTCCCACCGCCATTGCCATTGCCAATGCCAGCGCATTGAAACGACGGTCTTCCCACTGCCACCGCCGGCCAATGCGGCCACGAACAGCTGCCATGGCGCCGCCGCCACGGCCCAGCGGAGCGGATCACCCACGGTCCGAATAAGGGTGCATCGGCAAGCAGGTTTGAACAAAGTATGTGGCGTGAATCTTGCGCCGCCACCCAACGCCGACACTTCGCTGGGCGCCGAAGTATCGCTGCGGCCGGCGCAGCCGTATTGGCATCGAGACCAGGGGCCACTTCGATGAACACCCACCAGATCGCGCGGGTTGCGGGGCCGTTTGGGCATGGCGCCGTGGCAGCGCGTGCGGCCTTAGCGAGTCGGACGCGCGCCTCGGATCCTCACCAGCCACGCCGCACCGATCACCGCGGCACACAGCAGCAGCCAGGGCCAGTGGCCATAGCGCGACGCCCACCAGGCGAAGGGCGTGATGCCCGTGCGGCCTTCGACCACGCCTTCGAGCACGCCGCGCGTGAACGGCGGCAGCATCGCCACGACCTGGGCACGGTGGTCGATGATGGCGGTGGCACCGGTGTTGGTCGCGCGCAGCATCGGGCGTTGGAATTCCAGCGTGCGCATGCGCGAGATCTGCAGGTGCTGGGCCACGGCGATGGTGTCGCCGAACCAGCCGATGTTGCTGACGTTGGCGAATATCGTCGGCGCCTTGGCCGCATCGGCAAAGCGCAGCGCCAGCTCCGCGCCGAACAGGTCCTCGTAGCAGATGTTCGGCGCAATGCGCTGCTTGCCGACGACGAAGGACGGCGCATTCGCCGGACCACGCGCGAAATCGCCGAGCGGGATGTTCATCATCGCGGTGAACCAGCGGAAGCCCGTCGGAATGAATTCGCCGAAGGGGACCAGATGCACCTTGTCGTAACGGTACGGCGCGCCGCCTCGGCCGGCTGCCGACAGCCCGAGCACCGAGTTGGTATAGCCCTTGTCGAAGTCGCCCAATGGCACTCCGATCAGCGCCGCCTGCGACGAGGTTTCGAAACGTTCGCGGATCGCCGGCCAGTAGTCGGGCAGCAGATCGGCCAGTTGCTCCGGCAGCAGCGGCACCGCGGTCTCCGGGGCCACCACCAGTTCCGCGCGTGCATCCTTCAGCGCCAGTGCCACCCAGGCCAGGGTCTGCGGCAGGTGCTCGGCGGCGAACTTCTCGTCCTGCGGCACGTTGCCCTGCAACAGTGCCACGCTCAGCTCACCGTTCGGCACACTGAAGCCGCGCACCTCTAGCACCGGCGACAGCGCAGGCAACAACACGACGACAGCGATCATCGCCAGCGCACGAGACGGCCGTTGGCGCTGGTGCCAGGCCGCGGCCAGCAGGGCAGACATCGCGGCGCACAGCGCGCCGATGCCGCTGACACCCACCCAGGGCGCCCAGGCGGCCAACGGTGCATCGATCTGCGCATAGCCGCTGGCCAACCAGGGAAAGCCGGTGAAGATCACTGTGCGCACCAGTTCCGCCAGCAGGCACAACATGGCGAACAAGGGCATATCGATCCAGACAAGGCCGCAACGCCAGCGCGCGAACAGCGCCATGGCAATGGCCAGGTATAGCGACAGCGCCATGGCCAGCAGCGCCACCGCCAGCACCGCCATCCAGGCCGGAAGGCCCCCATAGAAATGCAGGCTGATGAACAGCCACCACGTGCCAGCGCCCAACCAGGCGCTGCCGAAGAGCCAACCCAGCAGAGCGGCACGCCCGGGCTTGGCACGCCACACGGCTGCGGCGAGCGCGGCCATACAAGCGATCGGCAGCCACCATAGGTGCGTCTGTACGAAGGCCAGGGTCTGCAGCGCACCCAGCCCGGCCATGACCAGGGCCAAAGCCAGACCCTGGAGCGAGCGCACGGAATCCGCCGGCGCGCGGTTCAAGCGTCGTCGCTCGATGTCCCGGGGCCGGGGGCGCGGGCCACGCGAAACCAGCGCACGGCGCCGCCGCGCGCCAGCATCACGGCAAAACGCAGCCCACCGACCTCCACGGTCTCGCCGCGCCGCGGCACACGCCCGAGTTCGTGCGCGACGAGGCCGCCGATGGTCTTGAACTCGTCATCGGGAAGATGCAGCCCGAAGGCCTCGCAAACTGAAGCAATCGAGGTGTCACCGGCGACGCGGTGCGTACCGTCGGCCAGCGTGTAGACGCCGCTTTCTTCGTCCTTGTCGTCGAACTCGTCCTCGATCTCGCCGACGATCTCTTCCAGCACGTCCTCGATGGTGATCAGCCCGGCGGTCTGGCCGAACTCGTCGATGACGATGGCCAGGTGATTGCGGTTGGAGCGGAAATCGCGCAGCAGTTCGTTCAGCCGCTTCGATTCGGGCACGAACACCGCTGGTCGCAGCAGCGTGCGCAGGTTCAGTTCGGGCGCGCGCTGCAGCTTCAGCAGGTCCTTGGCCATGAGGATGCCGATGATGTTCTCGCGCTTGCCGTCGTACACCGGAAAGCGCGAGTGTGCGGTCTGGATGACCACGCCCAGCAGTTCGTCGTAGGGCGAGTCGATGTCCAACAGGTCCATGCGCGGGGCGGCCACCATCACGTCGCCGGCGCTCATGTCGGCCATGCGCAGCACGCCTTCGAGCATCAACCGCGATTCGGGCTCGATCAGCTCGCGCTGCTCGGCATCGGCCAACGTGGCGATCAGTTCGGCGCGCGAGTCCGGGCCTGGTGATATGAATTCAACCAACCGTTCGAACAAGGATCGCTTGTCCGCATCGTCGCGTGATGGCCGGGCGCTCTGGGGATCGGACACAGAAGGTGTCGGTAGTGAAGGCAAGCGAAGAATACCGCAGCACGCAGCGCCCGCAGGCCACGGCGGGTGCATGATGCGGCATGCGCCGCTTGTTATTGCTGTTCTGCCCGCGGGCGTGTGCGGCATAGCCCACAGGCGCCAACCCAGCCAGCGTTGCAGCGGCGTCGCCCTTCGGGCTCGTGGCGATGGTCCGCGCCGCGCGCACTGGCGCTGGTGCTCGGCTATCGCATCCGTCTGCAGGTCCAGGCGCAAGTGATCGACTATCACGCCAACCGGAAGGGTCGGCTGCTTCTGTACCCCAGCGAACGCTCGGTCGAGCCCGTGCCGGCGTGCCATCGCTGAGGCGCGCTTCGATAGGCGTCATTTTCGCGCTTGACAGCAGTCAGCCCTTGAAGGACAGTCCGGCGCCCCCATCTGACGCAGGTTGTATCTGCGAGTTTGCTCACCATGTCCCAAGTGTTGATTCCCGCCACCATCCTCACCGGCTTTCTCGGCTCCGGCAAGACCACGTTGCTCAAGCGCGTGCTCAGCGAGTCGCACGGCCAGAAGATCGCCGTGATCGAGAACGAATTCGGTGCCGAGAACATCGACAACGAGATCCTGGTGCGCGACAGCGGCGAACAGATCGTGCAACTGAACAACGGCTGCGTGTGCTGCTCGATCCGCGAGGACCTGCGCACGACCTTGTCCGACCTGGCGGAGAAGAAGCGCAAGGGCGAACTCGACTTCGACCGTGTGGTCATCGAGACCACCGGGCTGGCCGACCCCGGGCCGGTGGCGCAGACCTTCTTCATGGACGACGAGATCGCCGAAAGCTATCTGCTCGATTCGATCCTGACGCTGGTCGATGCCAAGCATGCCGACAGCCAGCTCGACACGCGCCAGGAGGCAAGGCGCCAGGTGGGTTTTGCCGACCAGATCTTCATCAGCAAGGCCGATCTGGTGGAAAAGGGCGAGGTGGACGCGCTGATCCATCGGCTGAAGCACATGAACCCGCGCGCGCCGCAGCGCAAGGTGCATTTCGGCGAGGTGCCGATCGCCGAGGTCTTCGACCTGCGCGGCTTCAACCTCAACGCCAAGCTGGACATCGACCCGGAATTCCTGTCGGCCAACGATGACCACCATGACCATGATCATCACGACCACGAGCATGGCGAGCACTGTGACCACCCGCACCACCACCATCACGACGACGATGTCAAGTCCTTCGTGTTCCATGCCGACAAGCCGCTGAACCCGGCCAAGCTGGAGGACTTCCTGGGTGCGATCGTGCAGGTCTACGGACCGAAGATGCTGCGCTACAAGGGTGTGCTGCACCTCAAGGGCAGCGAACGCAAGGTCATCTTCCAGGGCGTGCACCAGTTGATGGGCAGCGATCTGGGTCCGAAATGGGCAGCGGGCGAGAAAAAGACCAGCAAGATGGTGTTCATCGGCATCGACCTGCCCAAGGACATCCTGCTGCAGGGGCTGGAGCAATGCGTGTCCTGAGCAGCAATTCACGCAGGGCCGCGCGCCTGGGCATGCCGACCCGCGAGCGTGGCGCAGGCGATGCCGTCGCGGTGGCTACAATCCGCGGCCTTGATCACGCGGGTTTTGCCCGTTTGGCAGCCACGCGCGGGCGCATCAGGTGCCCGATATTCCGAGGACACAGGCAAGGAGACGCCAATTGAGCAAGACGCTGGCCAAGACCGCCGCGGCCACCACGAAGAAGGCCCCCGCCAAGTCCGTGCCGGCCAAGCCTTCCGCAGCGCCGGCCCCCAAGACAGCGACCCCGGCCGCCAAGACGGCGCCGCGCCCGCCGCGTGCTCCACGCTCGTCGTCACGCGCTGCGGCCATTCCGGTACCGGCAGCGGCGCCGATCACCAACCGCTTCACGGATCGTTTTGCGCCGGCGCGTGCGCCGTCGAAAAACCACGATGTGCCGGACGTGTTCAAGCCGCTGGCCAAACCGGACCCCAAGCTCGCCAACGCCTGGAAGACCAAGGCGGCGAAAGACATGACCGAAGCGGAACTGCTGGCCATGCCCGAGAGCGAATTCATGAACGAAAAGCAGCGCGACTTCTTCCGCCTGCGCCTGCAGGCGCTGAAGGACGATCTGCTGTCCAACGCCGGCGAGACCACCGAACATCTGCGCGAGGACACCTCGATCGTGCCCGACCCGGCGGATCGCGCGACCATCGAGGAAGAGCATGCGCTGGAATTGCGCACCCGTGACCGCGAGCGCAAGTTGCTGAAGAAGATCGGCCAGTCGCTGGCGCGCGTCGAGACGGGCGACTATGGTTTCTGCGACGAAACCGGTGAGCCTATCGGCCTGGCACGCCTGCTGGCGCGACCGACCGCCACGCTGTCGCTCGAGGCGCAGCAGCGGCGCGAGATGAAGCAGAAGATGTTCGGTGACTGAGCGAGCCCCCGTGTGTAGCGCCCGCGACACGCGACCCGAGGCGCCTTAAGCCAATGGCCGAAAACAAGGACGACGAGGGCTTCTTCCGGAAGATGGTGCGTTTCGTGGCCAACCCGGCCACGGACTGGGCCGACTTGGCCACGCGACAGGAAGACACGCGCGAGTCGGACATCGAGAAGTCCGAGCTCAAGGCGATGATCGAGCGCAAGCGGCGCAACGATTTCGTGCGCAAGCGCGAATTCGACATGCTGCGCAAGGTGCGCCGCGAGGGCTTGTCGCCTGAGCAACTGGCCACACTGGGTGGATCGTCACGGTTGGACGACTCCGAGGCGCGCGCATCCGACAACGTCGGCGCCAAGGTCGATGGCGGCGTGAAGGCCAAGATCGACGAAATCGAACAACAGATGGTCGGCGGCAACTTCTCGCCATCGGGGCGGCGCAATTCGGGCTTCTTCAATGCGCAGACCGAGCCTGCCGTGCTGGCGCGGTCCGGACTGCCGCCGCCCTCGGGCGGTGTTCCGTTGAACGGCGAGGCCGATGCACTGCCCGCGCTGCCGCCGTTGCCCGATTTGGATATCGACGCAGAGCCTGTCGCACCCGCCCCGCCTTTCAGCGCGCCGGGTCTGCCGCCATTGGCGCCGCTGTCGCTGGCGTCGAACGCCGGTGTCGGCCAGTTCGAGCAACGATTCGGCGTCGAGGTCAGCGAGGTCGCGCAGGACCCCGATCTCGACGAGCCGGTGATCGCCTTTGCCAACGCCGACTTCACACAATGCGAGCAGTTGCTGTCGCAGCTGACCGTCCCGGGGGGCGTCAGGTCGCAGCACGCCGAAACCTGGCTGGTGCTTTTCGACTTGTACCGGGCCACCGGGCAGCAGCAGCATTTCGAGGCGCTGGCCGGCGACTACGCGCACCAGTTCGGCTGGTCGGCGCCACAGTGGTATTCGCTGCCCAAGCTGGTGGCCGATGCGGTGGCTGATGCGGCCCGTGCCGAGCGCCGCAGCGCGGTACAGACAAGTGGCGAGGTGAGCTGGGTCTGTCCAGAGCTTCTGGACATCGATGCCGTGGCGCGGCTGCGCTCGCAAACGCTGCAGATGCCCTTGCCCTGGGCATTCGACTGGGCGGCACTGCGCAACATCGATGCCGAGGCGGCCACGCACCTGTCTTCGCTGTTCCGCCACTGGAGCAAGCAGCAGTTGGACATGCGCTGGCTGTCAGGCGAGAAACTGTTCCTGACGCTGCAGGACGCGGCGCCCACGGGTGTGCGCGATGCCGACCCGGCGTTCTGGCTAGCGCGGCTGGATGCCTTGCGCCTGGTCGACCGGGCCGATCAGTTCGATGAGGCGGCCATCGACTATTGCGTCACCTACGAGGTGTCGCCGCCGTCGTGGGAACGTACACACTGCAAGGTGCGCATTGCCGGCACGGGCCAGCACACACACACGCCGACGTTGTCGATGGTCAGCGAGGTGTCGACCGGATTCATGGAATCCGGCTTGCAGGACGAGAACGGCAGCGCCAAGCAGATTGCCAGCATCGAGCTTTCAGGGCAGTTGGTCGGCGACATCAGCGAGACGCTGAACCGGCTGAATACCCAGCTCGGCAGCTCGACGGTGGTGAACGTGTCGTGCGCACGCCTGATCCGCGTCGACTTCATCGCGGCCGGCGACCTGTTGAACTGGGTACTGACCCGACGCGAGGAGAAACGCATGGTGCAGTTCGTCGATGCGCATCGCCTGGTGGCCCTGTTCTTCGGCGCCATGGGGATCAACGAGCACGCCAAGGTGCAGGTTCGGAAGGTTTGAGCCCCCGAAGCGGCCGCGCCGCTCCCCGCAAGGGGCGCACTGCCCGCGGCCCCGCAATGCCGGTTCTGCGGCAGCTGCTGGAATAGTCGTACTTGGCGGGCGGCGGCGACAATGGGGCTTGTTCCTGGCCGCGACCGCCCCAACTCATGCAAATGCCTTCATCCGAACCCGCTGTGTTCCACGGCACCACCATCGTCAGCGTGCGGCGTGGCCGCAACGTCGCCCTCGGCGGCGACGGCCAGGTCACGCTGGGCAACATCGTCATCAAGGCCAGCGCGCGCAAGGTGCGCAAGCTCTTCCGCGACCAGGTGCTGGCCGGCTTTGCCGGCGCCACGGCCGATGCCTTCACCCTGTTCGAGCGCTTCGAGTCGAAGCTCGAGAAGCACCAGGGGCATCTGGTGCGCGCGGCCATCGAGCTGACCAAGGACTGGCGCACCGACCGCGTGCTGCGCCGCCTGGAAGCCATGCTGGCCGTGGCCGATCGTGAGGCCTCGCTGATCATCACCGGCAACGGCGACGTGCTCGAGCCCGAGCACGGCATCATCGCCATCGGCTCGGGTGGCGCCTACGCCCAGGCTGCTGCGCGCGCGCTGCTGGCACATACCGAGATGGCGCCGGCCGAGATGGTGAAGAAGTCGCTGGAGATCGCCGGCGATATCTGCATTTACACGAATCACAGCCACAGCATCGAGACGCTGGAATGAGCACCATGACGCCGCAGGAGATCGTCTCCGAACTCGACCACCACATCGTCGGCCAGCATGCGGCCAAGCGGGCGGTGGCCATTGCGCTGCGCAACCGCTGGCGGCGCCAGCAGGTGGCCGAGCCGATGCGCGCCGAAATCACGCCGAAGAACATCCTGATGATCGGCCCGACCGGCGTGGGCAAGACCGAGATCGCGCGTCGACTGGCGCGCCTGGCCGACGCGCCGTTCATCAAGATCGAGGCCACCAAGTTCACCGAGGTAGGCTACGTCGGCAAGGACGTGGACAGCATCATCCGCGACTTGGTGGAAGTGGCGGTGAAGCAGGAGCGCGAGCAACAGATCGTGCGCAAGCGCTCGCAGGCCGAGGATGCCGCCGAAGAGCGCGTGCTCGACATCCTGGTGCCGCCACCGCGCGCCGAATTCGGCGTCAGTAGCGCACCCAGCCCGGACAACACAGCGCGCCAGGTGATGCGCAAGCGTCTGCGCGAAGGCACGCTGAACGACCGCGAGATCGAGGTCGATCTGGCCGAGACCAAGCCGGCGCTGGAGATTCTGGGCCCGCAGGGCATGGAGGAGATGGCCGAGCAGTTGAAGGGTCTGTTCTCGCAGATGGGCCAGACCAAGCGCAAGACGCGCAAGCTGAAGATCGGCGAGGCGCTGAGGCTGCTGGTCGAGGAAGAAGCCGGCAAGCTGGTCAACGAGGACGAGATCCGCTCCGCCGCACTGGCCAACGCGGAAAACAACGGCATCGTCTTCCTCGACGAGATCGACAAGGTCGCCTCACGCGGCGAGCATGGCGGTGCCGAGGTATCGCGCCAGGGGGTGCAACGCGACCTGCTGCCGCTGGTGGAAGGCACATCGGTGAACACCAAGTACGGCATGGTCAAGACCGACCACATCCTGTTCATCGCTTCGGGCGCATTCCACTTGGCCAAGCCGAGTGACCTGATCCCGGAACTGCAAGGGCGCTTTCCGATCCGTGTCGAGCTGGGCTCGTTGAGCGTTGCCGATTTCGAGGCCATCCTCACCAGCACCGACGCCAGCCTGGTCAAGCAGTACCAGGAGTTGCTGGCCACCGAAGGCGTGACCCTGGAAATCTCGTCCGCAGGCGTGAAGCGGCTGGCGCAGATTGCCTTCGACGTCAATGAAAGCACCGAGAACATCGGCGCCCGGCGCCTGGCCACGGTGATGGAACGTTTGCTCGACGAGGTGAGTTTCGATGCCCCGAATCGCAGCGGCCAGACGGTGCAGATTGACGAAGCGGCCGTGAACGAGCGGCTGGCCGATCTGGCGAAAAACGAGGACCTGTCGCGCTACATCCTCTAGGCGAACTGGTGCACCCTACGGCCTTCGGCCGGTCCCGCCAAGGGGGAATGAGCCCCTTCGGGCGGTCGGGCGAGGCTCATGCCGCCAGCCGCAGCGCCTGGATTCGCAGCAGGCCGTCGAAGATCAGCGATTCGACAGTCTCGAAGGCCAGGTCGGTGATCGGCGCCAGTTTTACCGCAGCGCCACCGGTCATGAACAGCGCCGGCGCCTGGCCGGTGCGCTCGAGCAGCTTGCGATGCTGGCGTTCGACGGCCCCGGCAATGGCATTGGCACCACCGCTCATCAAGGCATCGCTGGTGTTGGTGGGGAAGTCCACCACTTCGCCGGTGGGGAACTTCAGGCCGGCCGTGCCCATCTCCAGCGCCCTGAGCATCAGGCCGAAGCCGGGCAGGATCAGCCCGCCCAGGAAGTTGCCCTCGGCATCAATCGCATCCACCGTGGCGGCCGTGCCGATCATCACCACCAGCGCCGGACGCGGTGGCCCCGAGGCGAGCAGGCGCGCCCGCGCACCGGCCAGCGCCACCCAGCGGTCGGCCCCCAGGCGCGCCGGATGGTCGTAGCCGTTCACCAGCCCGGCCTCGCGGGTCGAGGCCACCACCCAGTGCGGCTCGGTGTCCCAGATTTCCATCTGCTCTTCGACACGGCGGCGCACCGCATCGCCGGCCACGACGCAGCCCAGCATGCTGGTCGGCTGTGCCAGGCGCTGCCATTCGCTGTCCGCCAGCTTGTCGATGGTCTCGAGGAACACGGCACCGTGCGACAGCAGTTCGGCACCCGGGTGCGGCCTCGCATACAGCGCCCACTTCAAGCGCGTGTTGCCTATGTCGATCGCTAGAAAACTCATGCTCCGTGGCCACCGACCCGAGGTTTGACGAGGCGCGAGACTATCAGGCGCCAGGACCCTTAGCTTGATTGACCGGCGTAATCAGGCGGCCGATGCGGGTAAACCATGGTCCGCCGTCAGCGCGTCCACCCACTCTTCGCCGCGACCGCATCTCGATGGCCGACAATATCGGCTCGCTCCCGCCGACGGCGCCACCGACCCGAAAGAGCTTGCCACCATGACCGACCTGTCCGCCGAGTATCAGGCTCTGGCCGCCTACCGGCCGAAGCACAAGCTTCGTTTCGTCACTGCCGCATCGTTGTTCGACGGCCATGACGCGGCGATCAACATCATGCGGCGCATCCTGCAGGGCATGGGGGCCGAGGTCATCCACCTGGGCCACAACCGCTCGGTCGATGAAGTCGTCACCGCAGCATTGCAGGAAGACGCGCAGGGCATCGCCATCAGCAGCTACCAAGGCGGCCATGTCGAGTACTTCAAGTACATGATCGAGTTGCTGCGTCGGCGCGGTGGCCAACACATCAAGGTCTTCGGTGGCGGCGGCGGCGTCATCGTGCCCGCCGAGATCGCCGAGTTGCAGGCCGCCGGCGTAACACGCATCTACAGCCCCGAGGACGGTCAGCGCATGGGCCTGAACGGCATGATCGGCGAGATGCTGATGATGAGCGACCAGGATCTGTCGCCTTTCGCGCCACAAGCATTGGCCGCGATCCAGGGCCCGGCAAAGCGCCGCGCGCTGGCGCAACTGATCACGGCGCTGGAGAACGGCTGTGTCGCCGACCAGTTCAAGGCAGAACTTCTGGCCGCAGCGAAGCAGTGCAAGACACCGGTGCTCGGTATCACCGGCACCGGTGGCGCCGGCAAGAGCAGCCTGACCGACGAGTTGATTCGCCGACTGCGGCTGGACCAGCATGATGCGCTGCAGATCGCCGTCATCAGCATCGACCCGAGCCGGCGCAAGAGTGGTGGCGCGTTGCTCGGTGATCGCATCCGCATGAATGCCATAGGAGCGTGGCGCAGTGCCTGTGCCGAGGATTCGGGCGAACGCGTGTTCATGCGCAGCCTCGCCACACGCGATTTCGGCAGCGAGATCAGCCAGGCATTGCCTGACGTGCTCGCTGCGTGCAAGGTGGCCGGATTCGACCTGATCGTCGTCGAGACTTCCGGCATTGGCCAGGGCGATGCCGCGATCGTGCCGCTGGTGGACATACCGATGTATGTGATGACGCCGGAGTTCGGCGCCGCCAGCCAGTTGGAGAAGATCGACATGCTCGACTTCGCCGAGTTTGTGGCGATCAACAAGTTCGACCGCAAGGGTGCGACGGATGCGCTGCGCGACGTGGCCAAGCAGGTGCAGCGCAACCGCGAAGCCTTCAAGACCGCGCCAGAGGACATGCCGGTGTTCGGCACAATGGCCAGCCGATTCAACGATGACGGTGTGACGGCGCTGTACCTCGCGCTGAAGCCGCGGCTGGCCGAGTTGGGGTTGAAGCTTCAGGATGGCGCACTGCCGCCGGTGCATACCCGCCACAGCACGCACCAGGTGCCGATCGTGCCCGGCGCGCGCGTGCGTTACCTGGCCGATATCGCCGACACGGTGCGCGGCTACAAGCGGCGCGCGACCGAACAATCGCGGCTGGCGCGCGAAGTGCAGCAGCTCAAGGCCAGCGCCGCGATGCTGCAGACCGACAAGCCCGAGCGCCACCGCGCGGTGGAAGCCGTCAACGACCTGGCGCAGACACGCGAAAGCCGGCTCGACGCGCACGCCAGGAAGCTGTTGGCCATGTGGCCCCAGATGCAGCAGGCCTATGCTGGCGACGAATATGTGGTGAAGATCCGCGACAAGGAAGTGCGTACTTCGCTGGTGCACACCACGCTGTCAGGCAGCAAGATCCGTAAGGTGGCCCTTCCGCAGTACGAGGACCATGGTGAGATCCTGAAGTGGTTGATGCTCGACAACGTGCCCGGAAGCTTTCCGTACACCGCCGGCACCTTTGCCTTCAAGCGAGAGAACGAAGACCCCACGCGCATGTTCGCCGGCGAGGGTGACGCGTTTCGCACCAACAAGCGCTTCAAGTTGCTCAGCGCCGGCATGCCGGCGAAAAGGCTGTCCACCGCCTTCGATTCGGTCACGCTGTATGGCAACGACCCCGATCCGCGGCCCGACATATACGGCAAGGTCGGCAATTCCGGCGTCAGCATCGCCACGCTGGACGACATGAAGGCTCTGTATTCGGGCTTCGACCTGACGCACCCCGCCACAAGTGTCAGCATGACCATCAATGGTCCGGCTCCGACGATGCTGGCAATGTTCATCAACACAGCCATCGATCAGAATCTGGACCGGTTCCGCGCCGACAACGGCAGAGAGCCCACCGACGACGAGTCCGCGAAGATCGCCGTTTGGGTTAAGGAGAACGTGCGCGGCACGGTGCAGGCCGACATCCTGAAGGAAGATCAGGGGCAGAACACCTGCATCTTTTCCACCGAGTTCAGCCTGAAGGTGATGGGCGACATCGCCGAGTACTTCGTGCACCATGGAGTGCGCAACTTCTATTCCGTCAGTATCAGCGGCTACCACATCGCAGAGGCAGGCGCCAATCCGATCTCACAGCTCGCCTTCACGCTGAGCAACGGATTCACTTTTGTCGAGGCATACCTGGCGCGCGGTATGCACATCGACGACTTCGCGCCGAACCTGAGCTTCTTCTTCAGCAACGGCATGGACCCGGAATACACGGTGATGGGCCGCGTCGCGCGACGCATCTGGGCGGTGGCGATGAAGGAGCGCTACGGTGCCAACGAGCGCAGCCAGAAGCTGAAGTACCACGTGCAGACCAGTGGCCGCTCGCTTCACGCGCAGGAGATCCAGTTCAACGACATCCGCACTACGCTGCAGGCCTTGATCGCAATCTACGACAACTGCAACAGCCTGCACACCAATGCCTTCGACGAAGCCATCACCACGCCGACCGAGGACAGCGTGCGCCGCGCGATGGCGATCCAGCTGATCATCAACCGTGAATGGGGCCTAGCGAAAAACGAAAACCCGAACCAGGGTGCGTTCATCGTCGACGAATTGACCGAGCTGGTCGAAGAGGCTGTTCTCGCGGAATTCGAAAAGATCGCCGAGCGCGGCGGTGTGCTCGGTGCGATGGAAACCGGTTACCAGCGCGGCAAAATTCAAGAAGAGAGCATGCACTACGAGATGCTCAAACACACCGGCGACTATCCGATCGTCGGCGTGAACACATTCCGCAATCCGCATGGCGACCCTGTACCAACGGCGTTGGAACTTGCTCGCTCCACCGAAGAAGAAAAGCAATCTCAGCTCAAACGGCTGGCCGAGTTTCACCTGCGCCATGCCAACGTGGCACCTGAAATCCTCAAACAGCTTCAGTCTGCCGTAATCGACAACAAGAACGTGTTCGAGGTGCTCGTAGAGGCGGTGAGGTATTGCAGTCTGGGGCAGATCACGAAAGCGCTGTTCGAAGTCGGCGGACAATATCGGCGCAGCATGTAGCTGATCGAAACCCAAACGGCAAAAGGGCCCGGTTCATTTTTTGAACCGGGCCCTCGCCTATTATTAGCCTGACAATGTCCTACTTTCACACGGGAACCCGCACTATCATCGGCGCTGAGGCGTTTCACTATCCTGTTCGGGATGGGAAGGAGTGGGACCACCTCGCTATGGTCATCAGGCTTAACCTTATGTCACCCCGCCTTGATGGCGTGGCAACCAATTCATAGAATCAAATCAGTAGATTGCGTTCAACTGGCATAACCCGCATTGACATCATGTCAAAGTTATAGGGTCAAGCCTCACGAGCAATTAGTATCGGTTAGCTCAACGCATTGCTGCGCTTCCACACCCGACCTATCAACGTCCTGGTCTCGAACGACTCTTCAGGGGGCTCAAGGCCCCGGCAAGACTCATCTTGAGACGAGTTTCCCGCTTAGATGCTTTCAG
>JAHECC010000324.1 GCA_024641965.1 Rubrivivax sp. | reverse complement strand
GTTCTCACGAAGCCGGGGAGCTTGTTGAACAGGTTCATGATGACCTCGCCATGGTTGAGTGCTGGAAGCTCGCCTAGAACAATTGGCCCTGGCCATCCGGTGCGGCACCGGCGCGGCGCCTTTTGGGCGCGGTGGCTGGCAGGCCGCTTTTTCGCGAGCCGTGTTTGTGCTGGATGGCATCAGCCTCGGCATGGGCATCGCGGGTCTTGCGCAGGCCATAGAGCCGTTCTTTGGCCGCTGCCACGGCGCTGCGTTCGTCCACGATAGGGCCCGGATAGGCCGCAGTGCCGAACTCTGGCACCCACTGCCGAACGTACACACCCAACGGGTCTTGATCGCGTGCCTGCTTGGCCGGTGAATAGATGCGCAGCGTGTTGATGCCGGTGGTGCCTGACTGCATCTGCATCTGGCTCCAATGGATGCCGGGCTCGAAATCGAGGAACTGACGCGCCAGGAAGAGGCCGGGCTCGCGCCAGTGCAGCCACAAATGGTAGGCGGCAAAACTGACCAGCATCGCGCGCATGCGAAAGTTCAACCAGCCCGTGGCGCGCAGCTGGCGCATGCAGGCATCGACCATCGGGTAGCCGGTGCGGCCTTCGCACCAGGCCTGCAATCGTTCCGTGTCGACCGAGCTGTCGTGCACGCCGTCGCCCGGCCGCAGCCCGTCGACCGTGCGCGCCACGTTGCGCCATTCGATGGCCGGCTCGTCTTCGAGCTTTTGCATGAAGTGGCAGTGCCAGCGCAGCCTGCTGGAAAAACCGCGCAAGGCATGGGCCAGACTGTGGTCGGTGGTGGCCGCGATGCGGGCCTCGGTGGCCTGATGCAAGCAGCGCATCGAGATCGTTCCGAAGGCCAGGTGCGCGCTCAGGCGGCTGCAGCCCTCGGTGGCGGTGAGCGGGCTGGACATCGCGCGGCGGTAGTCGCGCGCGCGGCCATTGAGAAAGCCGTCCATCGTGGCCCACGCGGCGCGCTCGCCACCCGGGGGCAACGGGGCGCCCAGGGTCGGCAAGCCCAGCTCGCGCAGCGTGGGCACCGCGGAGGCTTCCAGTCCTGTCGCCGCCCTGAAGCCGCTGGCCGCAGGCGCCTCGGGGGCATTCATGCGCTGCGCCCATCGCCCGGCCCACCCGGTGCGCGAGCGCAGGCGCCGCACCACGCCGGTCTGCGGCAACTCCGTCCAGTTCACGCCCTGGTGGCGGCACCAATCGGCCACGGCCAGGTCGCGCTGGTAGCTCCAGCCCGGGCCGGTCTCTTCATGGCTGAACAAGTGGGTGAAGCGGAACTCGCGCCGCAGCGATTGCAGCACTTGCGGCATGGCCCCTGTGCGCACAAGCAACGGCAGTCCGCGCTGCGCCAGGTCGCGCTGCAACGCGGTGACGCAGTCGAGAAGGAAGCCGACGTGGCGGGGGTCGCACTCGGGGCTGTCCAGCCACTGCGGCTCGATCACCACCAGGCCGAGGGCGCTTTCGAAGTGCATCGCTTCTGCCAGAGGGGCGTGGTCGCGCACGCGCAGATCGCGCTTGAACCAGACCAGCGCCACCGTGCCGTTCACGGTGCCGCCCGTGCGTGCCGCGGGCAATGCAACAGACTCCATGAAATGGCGCCTACCGCTGCAGCGCCGCCGCCCCGGCCAGGCAGCTGCCACTGGCCACCACGGTCAGCCAGAAACGCAAGGGCAGCCAGGCTCGCAGCTGGTGGCGCGGATACAGCGCCCGGTCAGCTGCAAAGCAGGCCCACAGCAAAGCGGCGATCAGCAGCAGTCCCGGGGCATGACCGAGCAGCAGCGCGACCCAGCCCAGCAGGCTTGGCGTCACGCCCCAGATCAGCGACGGCGCGGGCTGGGCCAAGCCCTCGCGCATCACGACGCCCCAGTGAATGGCTCCCAAAAAGCTGGAGATGATCGCGCCGTAGCCCAGCAGGGCCATGCTTGCCAGCGGCCAGTCGCCGGGCGGCGCCAGCCAAAGCGCAGCAGCCAGGCCGACGAATGGAATCAGCCCGGCCGCACCCAGTCGTCCAGCCGCAGCGGAGGGGCTCGCCTCGTCCTCTGGGTTCATTTGCATCACCTGGGTTGTCGCATCGCTACGGTCGGCAGCTATTTGAGGGTCATTTCACGAGCGGCCGCACGGTGGTAAAGCCGCCGTCCACTGCAATCACCTGCCCCGTGAGGCGCGCTGCGCCGTCGCCGAGCAGCCAGGCCATCACGTCGGCCACCTGATCGGCCGTCTGCACGCCGCCCAGCGGGTACTGGCGCGCGGCGCCTTCGCGCATGGCAGGCAGCTTCATCATGCCGGCCGTCATGGGCGTTTCGGTCATGCCCGGAGCCACGGCGTTGATGCGCAGGCCCTGTGCGGCATAGGTGGCCGCGGCGCTGCGCACCAGGGCTTCGACGCCGCCCTTGGCCGCAGCGATGGCTTCGTGATTCGCCACACCGATGCGCGCCACCACCGAACTTGCAAAGACGGCGGCGCCGGGCGCGCCTTGCAGTGCTGCGATCCAGGCCTGCAGCATGAACACCGCGCTGTCGAGGTTGACGCGCATGACCTCGCGATAGGCCTCCGTGCGGGTGCGGTGAAGCGGTGCGATCAGTGTGCTGCCCACGCAGTGCGCCAGCAGTGTCGGCGCGGCGCCCAGCGCTTCCTGGCAGGCGGCGATGGCCAGCGCGGCGCCTTCGGGCGTGGTGGTGTCGGCGGCGATGCGCACGGCAGCCTCCACATCGGCCAGGCGGTTGGCGTCGCGGCTGACCGCGGCGACGCGGCAGCCTTGGGCGTGCAGTTGGTGCGCCAGCGCGCGGCCGATGCCGCCACTGGCACCGGTGATGAGGGCGATTGCGGTCATGGTGTGCTCCAGGTAAGGGGGTCGAGATCAACGGGGGTGGTCAAGCGTCGGCGTCGCGATGCTTCGGCCGTTCCAA
>JAHECC010000131.1 GCA_024641965.1 Rubrivivax sp. | reverse complement strand
TGGGCCGTCACGCCGGGCCAGTCGGCCGTGCTCTACGACGGCGAGGTCTGCCTGGGCGGCGGTGTGATCGACAGCGCCGAGCCCTGGATGCTCGCGGCCGCCTCAAAGGCCGGCGAGCCAGTCGGCCAATAGCGCGCTGATTCGCCCGGGCTGCTCCCAGGTGAGCAGATGCCCGCAGTCCTTGATCAGCTCCAGCCGCGCGCCAGGGATCGCCGCCGCGATCTCGCGCGAGTGCTCGGGTGGCGTCAGCAGGTCGGACTCGCCACAGACCACCAGCGTCGGGCAACGAATGTCCGCCAGCAGTGGCCGGTAGTCGGCCCGGGCCATGACCGCCCGGTTCTGCACAATCAGTTGCCGAGCCCCAGCGCGCTCGATCATCGCCAGGTAAGCAGGCGCCAACTTCGACGCATTTGCAGGGTCGAAGGCGAAGGCCAGGTTGGCCTGCAGCACCTCGCGCAAGCGCCCCTGCTCGAACAGCTGGATCGCCTCGCTGCGCAGCTGGATCAGCTCGGGCGTGTCGGGCCGCGCGCTGCTCGCCAGCAGCGCCAGCGCCCTGACGCGCTGCGGCGCCTGGCGATGCACCTCCAGCGCCAGCATGCCGCCCATCGAGGTGCCACACAGCAGCAGTTCGCCCGGCGTCTCGTCCAGCAGCGCGGCGGCCATCTGCGGCAGCGTGGCGCAGCGCGTGTGCACGTCGGCCACCGTCACCGGGCGCGTCGCCGCCAGCGCCGGCAACTGATCGCGCCACAACTCAGCGTCGCATGCCAAACCGGGAAGCAGGGTGATGGGAGTCATGGCGGGGCGTCGGCAAAGCGCGCAGGATATGCTCCGAAATCCGCCACCGTCGCGAAAGCCCCTCTTGCGCCGCCTCTGGATCCTCGCCCTTGCCTGCCTGATGCCGCTGGCCGTGCTGGCCAACGTGGTCAAGACCGAGCATGTCACGGCCGAGCTGGTGGCCGAGCGCAGCGCGGTGCAGCCCGGCGACAGCGTGATGATCGGGCTGCGGCTGCAGCACATCCCTCACTGGCATACCTACTGGCGCAACCCCGGCGATTCCGGCTTGCCCACCACCATCGACTGGCAGCTACCGCCCGGCGCCGACATCGGCGAGATCGAATGGCCGGCGCCGAAGCGGCTGCCGATCGGCCCGCTGGTGAACTACGGCTACGAGGACGACCTGCTGTTGCCGGCGCGTTTCACCGCCCCCGCCAGCGCCCGGCCGGGCCAGGATCTCGTCATCCGTGCCACCGCGCAATGGCTGGTGTGCAAGGACGTGTGCATTCCCGAGAACGGCAAATTCGAGCTGCGGCTGACGGTGGTCGCTGCCGGCACCACGCCGGGCAATACGGCTTCGAGCGCCTTGTTCGAGCGCGCGGCCAGCCAGCGCAGCGTGCCGCTGCAGGGCTGGACCGCCGATCTGCAGCATCACGGCCGCGATCTGCTGCTGACCTTGCAGGCCGACGGCAGCCAGCCGCTGCCGGCGGCACTGCCCGAGCTGCAGGTATTTCCCTATGCCGAGCAGCTGCTCGACCCTGCGGTGCACACGCTGTACCGCACGCCGCGCGGCTACGCGCTGAAGATGAAGTTGATGGCCGATGCCAAACCCCCCGCCCAGTTGCAGGGCATCGCGGTGGCGCAATCCGGCAGCGGCCAGGCCTTCGGCGCGGCCGGCCCTTCGGTCGAGTTCAACGCGCCCTGGCGCGAGGTGGCGCAACTGAACTGGCCCGAAGGTGCCCAGCCGATGGCGGGCAAGCCTGCGACGCTCGCCGGCGAAGGCGGCGGCGCTGAGCGAACCGGGCTGCTCACCGCGCTGCTGCTGGCCTTCGCTGGCGGCATGCTGCTGAACCTGATGCCCTGCGTCTTCCCGGTGCTGTCGATCAAGCTGCTCGGGCTGACCCGGCAGGCCAAGGAGCCGGCGGCGCTGCGCACGCATGCCTCGGCCTACGGCGCCGGCGTGGTGCTTACCTTCCTGGCGCTGGCGGGGGCGTTGATCGGTCTGCAGGCGGCCGGCGCTGCGGTCGGCTGGGGCTTCCAGCTGCAGGAACCCGGCGTGGTCTTCGTGCTGGCGCTGTTGTTCCTGGCCATCGGCCTGAACCTGATGGGCACGCTGGAATTCGCCAACCTGGTGCCGCAGCGCCTGCTGCAGTGGAATGCGCGCAGCCCCGGCGGCGACGCCTTCGGCTGCGGCGTGCTCGCCGTGGTCGCCGCCAGCCCCTGCACCGCGCCGTTCATGGGCGCGGCGCTGGGTTATGCGTTGACGCAGTCCGCCGCCGTGTCGCTGGGCGTGTTCGCCGCGCTCGGCGCCGGCATGGCGCTGCCCTATATGCTGCTCACCGTGCTGCCCGGCTGGCGCTCGCGCCTGCCGCGGCCGGGCCCGTGGATGCAGCACCTGCGCCAGGGGCTGGCCTTCCCGATGTTCGCCACCGCCGTGTGGCTGCTGTGGGTGCTGGGCCAGCAGGCGGGCGTGGGAGCGATGGCGCGGCTGCTCATGGCCGTGCTTGGCCTCGGCCTGCTGGCCTGGGTAGCCGGCATTGGCGGCACGCGCGGCTGGCTGGGCAAAGCGCTGGGCGCACTGGCCATCGCCGGCCTGCTGGTGTGGAGCTGGCCGAGCGAACTGCCGGCACCGACGTCGGCGTCGACGAGCAGCGAAGGCAGCGCCGCGCCCGTGGCCGGCCACTGGTTGCCCTACGACGAAGCCGTGCTCGCCGAACTGGCGATGCAGAACAAGCCGGTGTTCGTCGACTTCACCGCCGCCTGGTGCGTGAGTTGCCAGGTGAACAAGCGTCTGGTGCTGCACACGGCCGACACGCAGCGCGCATTCGCGGCCGCCAATGTGACGCTGATGCAGGCCGACTGGACGCGCCGTGACCCGGTCATCACTCAGGCGCTGGCGCGTCTCGGGCGCAACGGCGTGCCGGTGTACGTGCTTTTTCGTCCGGGGCGTGAACCTTTGCTGTTGCCGGAGATTCTCAGTCCGGGCATCGTGCGCGATGCCTTGGCCACCCTGCAAGACCCGAGGAGCTGAACATGCCGAAGTCGATCGATCGCCGCCGCTCCCTGTTCGCCGCGACGCTGCTGGTATTGGCCCCCTGGCTTCCCGCCGCCGCGTCGGCCGCCAACGTGGGCCAGGCCGCACCCGCCTTCGAGTTGAGCGACGCCACCGGCAAGCCGGTCAAGCTGTCGGACTTCAAAGGCAAGTTCGTGGTGCTGGAGTGGACCAACCCGAGCTGCCCCTTCGTCGTCAAGCACTACGGCTCGCAGAACATGCAGTCGCTGCAGAAGGAAGCGTCCGCCAAGGACGTGGTCTGGCTGAGCATCAGCTCCACCGCCAGGAGCCATTCCGAATACCTGGCGCCTGCGGCGCTGGCGCAGCGATACAAGGAATGGGGCAGCACGCCCAGCGCGATGCTGATGGACGACGACGGCGCGGTCGGCAGGGCCTACGGCGCACGCACCACGCCGCACATGTACGTCATCGACCCGATGGGCACGCTGGTGTATGCCGGCGGCATCGACGACAAGCGCTCGGCCAACCCGGCCGACGTGAAGACGGCGACCAACTTCGTCCGCGCCGCGCTGGGTGAAGCCATGGCCGGCAAGTCGGTGAGCACGCCGACCGCCGCGCCCTACGGCTGCAGCATCAAGTACGCGGCCGGTTGAAGCCGCGCTAGACTCGCTCCCCATGTCTGTGCCGCTCAAGTTCGCCCTGGCCTGGATCCTCGCTCTGGCCCTGCCGATGCAGGCCCTGGCGGCGGCGACGATGCTGCATTGCGCGCAAGGGCCGCTTCCTCAGGCCGCTCCCGCGCTGCATGCGCATGTCGGCCACCATGACGCGGCGGCAGCGGAAGCGGGCATGGCTCACGACACCGCCGCGCACCACGTGGGCAATGCCGACGACGACGGCACCCACCATTGCAGCGCCTGTGCTGCGTGTGTCGCCGGTGCGGCGCTGCCGAGCGCGGCGTCGGTGACGCTGCCGATAGAAGCGGCCGGCGCGCAGCTTGTGCCCCCCGTGTCGCGCGAGTGCAGCGTTGTGCTCGCCGGCCTGGAGCGACCCCCCCGAAGCCACCTCGCCTGAACCGGTGCGAGCGGCAGGACGGCCCCATCGGCCGTTGCGCTGCGCGAAAACGCACCACATCGAGCCTGGCCGCGCGCGCAGCGCGATGGCCAGCCCACTTGAAGCTTCGAGCGAGGCCCGCATGGTCCCCAATCTCCGCACCGCATTGGCGGTGCTGCTGCTGTCGGCCGGCACGTTGCCGGTGGGCGCACAGAGCGTCGCCACCACGAAGCGGCCCGACCCCATCGATGCCAAGGCCGCTGTGCCGCCTGTCGTGTTCCGGCCGGCGATCGCCAAGGCGGGGCCACCGGCCGAGGTGCCCGTGGGCTCGTGGCAGAAGGCCAACGACACGGTGTGGCGCATCGGCGGCTGGCGCGCCTATGCGCGCGAAGCCGCCCGGACCAGCGCACCGGCTGCCTCCCAACCCGGGGCGCGGCCATGACGCCGCATCCTTTGCCGCCGCTGCGCCGGCTGGCGCTGCTGGCCGCCGCGCTGGTGCTCTCTGGCTGTGCCAGCTTCAGCCCCGACGGCGGCTTCGGCCCGGTGCAGCAGGCCGCACAAGAGCGACTGGGCAAGGAGCTCCTGCTGGCCAAGAGCGACGCCGACCTGGACACCATCGATCAGCGCATGGCCGAACTGCTGGCGCAGCCACTGACAGCCGATGCCGCGGTGCAGATTGCGCTGCTCAACAACCGCGGCCTGCAGGCCAGCTTTCAGGAGCTGGGGCTGACCGAGGCCGAGGTGGTGCAGTCGGGCCGCCTGCCCAACCCGGCTTTCGTCTTCGGCCGCAAGACCAAGGGCGACGAGGTCGAGCTGGAATATTTCCTGGCCTTCAACATCGCGCGGCTGATCGCACTGCCGCTGATCAACGAGGTGGAGGCACGGCGCTTCCAGCAGGTGCAGGGCGCGACGGTGATGGCCATGCTGAGCCTGGCCGCCGACACGCGCAAGGCCTGGATCGCCGCGGTCGCCGCCGACGAGAGCGTGCGCTACATGAGCCAGGTGCTCGAAGCCGCCGAGGCCAGCGCTGAGCTGGCGCGGCGCATGGCAATGGTCGGCAACTTCAACGCGCTGCAGCGCGCGCGCGAGCAGAGCTTCCAGGCCGACGCCGCGCTGAACGTGGCGCGGGCGATGCAGGCCCAGCGCGCCGGCCGCGAGCGACTGATCCGGCTGATGGGGCTGTGGGGGGAGCAGACCCGGTTCACGCTGCCCGAGCGGCTGCCAGCGCTGCCCGAAGAACCCGCCGACCAACCCGACATCGAGCGCACGGCGATGGCGCAGCGGCTGGATGTGCAGGGCGCGAAGCTGGCCGCCGAACAGACAGCGAAGAACCTGAACCTGACGAAGACCACGCGCTTCGTCAACCTGCTGGAGTTCGGGCTGTCACGCAAGACCTTCAACGAAGGGCCCAACGAGAACGGCTGGGAGATCGCCATCGAGCTGCCGATCTTCGACTGGGGCGACGCGCGCATCGCCCAGGCCGAGGCGATCTACATGCAGAGCGTTCATCGCGCCGCCGAAACCGCCGTCAACGCCCGCTCCGAAGTGCGCGAAGCCTACGGCGGCTACCGCACGGCCTACGACATCGCGCGCCAGTACCGCGACCAGATCGTGCCGCTGCGCCAGCAGATCGCCGAACAGAACCTGCTGCGCTACAACGGCATGCTGATTGGCGTGTTCGAACTGCTCGCCGACGCGCGCGTGCAGATCGCCAGCGTCAGCGCATCGATCGAGGCGCTGCGCGATTTCTGGATCGCCAAGGCCGACCTGGAAATGGCGATGGTCGGCAAGGCCGGCGCCCAGATCGCGCTGGCCGGCGCCGCGCCCGCCCCCGCCGCGGACGGCGGCGGGCCGGGCCACTGATGCACAAGGACAAGAACATGCTTTCGCGAAGAAGACTTCTGGGCGGCGCCGGCGCCATCACCGCCGCCGCATCGGCCGCAGCCGTGAGCAAGGTGGCCATGGCCGCGCTGCCCGAGCCGGTGCTGCAGGCCAGCCCCGACACGATGCCGCCGCTGCCGCCACCGACCGGCCGGCCCTACAACCCGGTGCTCACGCTCAACGGCTGGACGCTGCCCTGGCGCATGAACAACGGCGTCAAGGAATTCCACCTCGTCGCCGAACCGGTGGTGCGCGAGATGGCGCCGGGCTTCAAGGCGCACCTGTGGGGCTACAACGGGCAGAGTCCCGGGCCGACGATCGAGGTGGTGGAAGGCGACCGCGTGCGCATCTTCGTCACCAACAAGCTCGGCGAGCTGCACAGCGTGCACTGGCACGGCCAGCGTCTGCCGAGCGGCATGGACGGTGTGACGGGGCTGACGCAGCCCGGCATCCCGCCGGGCAAGACCTTCGTCTACGAGTTCGTCGCGCGGCGGCCCGGCACCTTCATGTACCACCCGCACGCCGACGAGATGGTGCAGATGGCGATGGGCATGATGGGCTTCTGGATCACGCATCCGAAGACTAGGAACCCAATGATCGACAACGTCGATCGCGACTTCTGCTTTCTGCTCAACGCCTTCGACATCGATCCCGGCAGCTACACGCCGAAGATCATGACCATGCTCGACTTCAACCTGTGGGCCTGGAACAGCCGCATCTTCCCGGGCATCGACAGCCTGAACGTGCGCCACATGGACAGGGTGCGCATCCGCGTGGGCAACCTGACGATGACGAACCACCCGATCCACCTGCACGGCCACGAGTTCACCGTCACCGGCACTGACGGCGGACCCACGCCGAAAGGGTCGCGCTGGCCCGAGGTGACGAGTGATATCGCCGTCGGCCAGATGCGGCAGGTGGAGTTCCTGGCCGACGAGGAAGGCGACTGGGCCTTCCATTGCCACAAGAGCCACCACACGATGAACGCGATGGGCCACGACGTGCCGACGATGATAGGCGTCGATCACCGCGGCATCGCCGCGAAGATCACCAAACTGATCCCCGACTACATGGTGATGGGCGAGCGCGGCATGAAGGACATGACCGAGATGGAAATGCCGTTGCCCGACAACACCACGCCGATGATGGCCGGACAGGGCCCGTTCGGCGCGGTGGGCATGGGCGGCATGTTCAGCGTGCTGAAGGTGCGCAAGGAGCAAAGACCCGGCGACTACAGCGACCCCGGCTGGTTCAAGCACCCGCCGGGCACGGTGGCCTACGAATTCACCGGCGCCATGCCCGACCCGGCACGCTTCAGCAGCGAGGGCGGCGGCTCGATGCTGCCGGCCGGCGCGCCGCGCCCGGCGATCGAGGTCAAGGCGCGCAAACCCGGAGGCGGACATGACAGACACCACTGAATCCAACCCGCGCTCGCTCGCACGCGCAACGTTCCTGGCGCGGGCGCTGGCCGCCGTGCTGCTGGGCGGCGCCGCGCCGGCCTTCGCGCACGGCAACGAGGACCACGCCAAGCCGGCCGGCCCGGTGCGCAAGGAGCAGACGGCCTGGGGCATCGCCGGCGACGCCAAGGTCGCGATGCGCACCCTCGAGGTGGGCATGTCCGACGACATGCGCTTTACGCCGGCGCGCGTCGACGTGCGCCTGGGCGAGACCGTGCGCTTTCGCATCCGCAATCAAGGCAAGCTGCTGCACGAGTTCGTCATCGGCACCCCGGCCGAGCTCGACAAGCACGCCGCACTGATGCTCAAGTTCCCGACCATGGAGCACGACGAGCCGTACATGGCCCATGTCGCGCCGGGCAAGACCGGCGAGATCGTCTGGACCTTCAACCGCGCCGGCAGCTTCGACTTCGCCTGCCTGATCGCCGGCCACTACCAGGCCGGCATGGTGGGCAAGATCATGGTCGCGCGGCCGTGAACCCGGGCAGATCCCTTTCACCCCAACGCGCTGCATGCGCAGGAGACCCACGATGAAATCGATGCTGAGCAAGTTGCTGCCGACCCTGGTGGTCGGCGTTTCGCTGCACGTCCACGCCGCCGAGATGACGGAGGGCGAAGTGCGCAAGGTCGACAAGGCGCAGGCCAAGGTCACGCTCAAGCACGGCGAGATCAAGCACCTGGACATGCCGCCGATGACGATGGTCTTCGTGGTCAAGGACAAGGCCGCGCTCGACACCCTCAAGCCGGGCGACAAGGTGAAGTTCGCGGCCATCATGGACGGCGGCACCTACACCGTCACCGAAATCCGGCTCGTGCCTTGAGGGGCCGGCCAGACGACGCCGTCGTCAGGGTGCGGGCAGTTGGCGGCAAGCATGACGCCGGTCAATGCGCACCGGTTGCGGGCGCGCACGATCCAACCTGGTTCCCAACGATGAGAGATCCATCATGAAACTGAAACATGCATTCGTGTCCGTGCTCGCAGGTGCTGCACTGGCCGCCTCGGCCGTGGCCCAGCCCTACGGCGGGCCCGGCATGATGGGCGGCTACGGCGGCGGCTATGGCATGGGCCCGGGCATGATGGGCGGCCACGGTGGCGGCTACGGCATGGGGCCCGGCATGATGGGCGGCCAGGGTCTGGACACCTACGCGGGCCTCAAGCTCAGCGCCGAGCAGCAGAAGACGATCAGCGCCGTCCAGCAGGAGACGTCGAAGGCCATGTGGCAGCGGATGGGCACGATGCACGAGCAGGGTTATCACATGCACGGCATGTTCAGCCCCGGCCCGTTCGACGAGGCGGCGGCACGCAAGGCCTTCCAGACCATGCAGGACACGCAAAAGGCGATGTTCGAGCTGCAGCTCGCGGCGCACCAGAAGATCGATGCGGTGTTGACCAAGGAGCAGCGCGAACAACTGCGCCGCTGACCAGATACCGGGGACCGGGGACCGGGGACCGAGCAGGAGTTGCACGATGTGGACCGACCACATGATGGGTTGGGGCGGCGACGGGTTTTTCGGGCTCGGCCACCTGCTGTGGTGGGCGCTGCTCATCGGCGGCGCCGTCGTGGTCGTGCGGTGGCTGCTGCGCACCGGATCGCCTGCCGACCGTTTCGGCGACGATCGCGCGCTGTCGATCCTGAAGGAGCGCTACGCGCGCGGCGAGATCGACAAGGGCGAGTTCGAAGCCCGCAAGCGCGACATTGCCTGACGAGGCAGTGCGCTGCCGACCGTCGCCGCTCAGCGCGCCGCGGCCTTGTGCGCCTGCGCGTTCATCTGGTCGTGCTTGTGGCGCACCTCGGTCGGCCATTGCGCCTTGATCCACGACAGCACGGCGATGATCTCCGCGTCGCTGAGCACGCCTTCGTAGGGCGGCATCGCCGATACGTAGTCCTTCAGGCCCGCCGCCTTGGCGACACCGTACTTGGTGACCCGGAACAGTGTCTCGTCCGGGTGGTGCCAGGTGTGGCCGCTGGCATCGTGCGGCGGCGCCGGCAACCGACCGTCGGCGCCGCGTGTGCGCCATTCGGGCTGGCCTTCGAGCCGCGCGCCATGGCAGGACGCACACTGCGCGCGGTAGACCTTCTCGCCGAGCGCCAGTGTCGTCGGATCGTCCGGTCGCAGTGCGTGCGCCGACGCGCTGTCGCCGAAGCGCTCGGCGATCAGGAACACGGCAACGGCCATGCCGGCGGCGGCCGCCAGCATCAGGTAGAGGTTCTTGCGCTGCATGGGGCTGTACGTGCGAATGCGGGTTGCTTCAGGCAGCGTTCGAGCCGCCGCGACGCGGCGGCACCACGGGTGCAGCCGCCGCCAGCGTGTCGAGTATCGGGCAGTCGGGCCGCTCGTCGCCGCGGCAGCAATGCACCAGGTGCTCGAGCGTGGCCTTCATGGCCAGCAGTTCCTTCGCCTTCAGTTCCAGGTCGCGGATGTGCGCCATGGCCAGCGCCTTGACCTCACGGCTCGGCCGCTTGCGATCGTGCCACAGGCCGACGAGCTGGCCGATCTCGGCGATCGAAAACCCCAGGTCGCGCGCATGGCGCACGAAGTGCAGCGTGTGCACATCGGCCTCGCCGTATTGCCGGTAGCCGGCGTCGGTGCGCGACGCGGCCGGGATCAGGCCGACCTGTTCGTAGTGGCGGATCATCTTCGCCGACACGCCCGAGGCCTTGGCGGCCTGGCCGATGTTCATCGCGTCCATCGAGGCTTCCTTCAGGTGGTGGCGACGCGCAATGCGTCGCCGGTTGCGGCGCCGTCGCCCGCCGCCGCCTGCGGCCGCCAGCGCCGCAGCAGCAGCGCGTTGCCGACCACGCTGACGCTGCTGAATGCCATCGCCGCGCCGGCGATCACCGGGTTCAGCAGCCCGGCCGCCGCCAGCGGGATGCCGACCACGTTGTAGGCAAAGGCCCAGAACAGCCCACGCCGCAGCGTGGCATAGGTGCGGCGCGACACGTCGAGCGCGTCGCCGACAAGCCGCGGGTCGCCGCGCATCAGCGTGATGCCTGCCGTTTCCATGGCCACGTCGGTGCCGGTGGCCATGGCGATGCCGACATCCGCCGCGGCCAGCGCCGGCGCGTCGTTGATGCCGTCGCCAACCATCGCCACCACCGCGCCGCCCTCGCGCAACTGCTGCACCGCCAGCGCCTTGTCCGCGGGCAGCACCTCGGCGCGCACGTCGTCGATGCCGAGTTCGCGCGCCACGGCCATCGCGCTGCCGCGGTTGTCGCCGGTGAGCAGCACGCTGCGGATGCCGAGCCGATGCAGGCGCGCCACCGCCTCGTGCGCCGAGGCCTTGATCGCATCGCCGAAGGCCAGCAGGCCAAGCAGCTCGTGGCCGCCGTCACCCTCGCGCAACAACCACGACACGGTGCGGCCCTCGGCTTCGAGACGCGCGGCCTCGGCGGCCAGCGCGCCGGCGTCGACGCCGCGTTCGCGCAGCAGCCGGCCGCTGCCCAGCGCCAGCCGCCGGCCGTCGACACGGGCCTGCAG
>JAHECC010000130.1 GCA_024641965.1 Rubrivivax sp. | reverse complement strand
CCGTGCAGGGCCGGGATGCCGATGGCCAGGCCCGAGCCCGCAACCACCAGTGCTAGCGGTTCGGCGGCGGCGGCCAGCTGGCGCAAGTCCTCGTCGCCCAGCGCATCGGCGACGGCCATCGACACATGCTCGGCGCGCAGCGCGGCGATGCGCTGGCCGATGGCCTGCGCGCCTTGCGCCACGCAGCGGTAGTCGATCAGGCCGACCTTGCGGCCGCGCGCCGCATCCAGCTGCGCCTGCATCACGCGCACCAGGTTGGCGTCGGTCATCGGTGTCAGCGGGTGGTTGCGCATCGAGCTGTCCGACAGCAGCAGGTCGCCGACGAACAGATGGCCCTTGAAGACGGTGCGTGCGTTTTCCGGAAAGGCCGGCGTGATGATCACGAAGTCGGCCTGCAGCTCGTCCATCAGCGCTTCGGTGACCGGGCCGATGTTGCCCTGCGGCGTGGAGTCGAAGGTCGAGCAGACCTTGAAGTAGATCTGCGATGCACCGCCTTGGCGCAGCCAACGCGCGGCCGCGACCGATTCGGCCACGGCCTGCGCGACGGGTGCGGTGCGTGATTTCAGCGCCACCACCACCGCGTCGACATCGGCCGGCGCCGGCGCGCCGGATTCCGGCACGCCGATGACCTGCACCGTGCGCATGCCGGCGCGCACCAGGTTGTTGGCCAGGTCGGTGCCGCCGGTAAAGTCGTCGGCAATGCAGCCCAGTTTCAGTGTCATCTCGGTTCCTCCGGCATGTGGCGCATCAGGGGTCGACGCGGGCATAGCGCCACACCGTCTTCTTTTCCACCCAGCTTGCGGTGGCCTCGTTCATCGCCAGGAAATGCGCCGACTTCAGGTGCGCCTGGACGGCGGCCTCGTCGTCGTACAGCTCGTACAGAAAGAACAGCGACGCATCGGCTGGGTCGCGACAGACGTCGAACTGCCGGCAGCCCGGTTCGGTGTCGCGCGAGGCCCGGGCGTTGTGAATGATCGCCGCGGCAAAAGCCTCGACATGGTCGGGCTTGATGCGGAATTCGACGACCAGGGCTTGCATGTTCATTACAAGGATTGCAGGAAACGCGGGAACCAGGTGGACAGCCACGGAATGTAGGTGATCAGCAGCACCACGCTGAAGGTGGCGGCCATCAGCGGCCACAAGTGGCGCGTGATCTCGCCGATGCCGGCATGCGCCAGCTTGGCGGCGACAAACAGCGTGCCGCCTACTGGGGGTGTGTACAGCGCGATCGCCAGATTCGCGGTCATGACCACGCCGATGTGCACCATGTCCATGTTGAAGTGCTTGGCCAGCGGCAGGAACAGCGGCGCGCTGAGCAGCATCGCCGGCAGCGGCTCGATGAAGATGCCCAGCAGCAGCAGGCAGATGTTGAACAGGATCAGGAACATCCACTGCTCGGTGGCGACGAGCTGGATCCACTCGGCCATCTGCACCGCCACCTGCTCGACCGTGATCAGCCAGGCCATCGCGCCGGTGGCGCCGATGACCAGCATCACCGTCGCGCTGGTGGAAAAGGCGTTGAGCAGCAACTGCGGAATGTTGCGCCAGCTCAGGTCCTTGTAATAGAACAGCGAAACCGCCAGGCCATAGAACACTGCCACTGCGGCCGATTCGCTGGGCGTGAACTGGCCGCTCCAGATGCCGCCGACGATGATGATCGGCATCAGCAGCGCCGGGCCGGCGTCCTTGGTGGCGGCCCAGATCTGCGCCGGCGTGCTGCGGTCCTCGCCGTTGTCGACGCCGGACCGCTTGCCGTGCCACATGCACATGATGATCAGTGCCACCGCCGACACCAGCGCCGGCAGCAGCCCGGCCATCGACAGCGTGCGCATCGACACACCGGAGATGAAGGCATAGACCAGGAACGGAATCGACAACGGCATCAGCAGCGCGAGGGTGCCGGCCACCGCCAGCAGCGCCGCGGCGAAGCCGCGCGAATAGCCGCGTGCCACCATCGCCGGAATGACCAGCGAGCCGATGGCCGCGGTGTCGGCAATCGCCGAGCCCGACACGCCGCCGAACATCGTGCAGCTGATGACGGTAACCACGCCCAGCCCGCCGGGCAGCCAGCCGAAGAGCACGCGCGCGAACTCGACGATGCGCTTGCCGACACCACCTTGCGCGAGCAGTTCGCCGGCGAAGATGAACAGCGGCACGGCGAGCAGGATGAAGGGCTCGACGCCGCCGATGAAGGACAGGAAGATCGTCTCCAGCGGGTGGCCGAGTCCCTGCAAGGCGATGATGCCGGTGGTGGTGATGAGGATCGAATACAGCAGCGGCACGCCGGCCAGTGCAATGACGAAGAAGACGCCGAAGAGGGTCAGGGCGAGCATCGTGGTGTGGTCCTATTCCGACTTCGGATAACGTTGCTGGCGCGGCACGCCGCGCGCGATCTGCCAGACGTCCCAGGCGACGAACAGCGCCATCAGTGCACAGCCCACCGCCATGCCCATGTACTGGAAGGCCATCGGCCACTCCAGCACGGTGAGCTGGTTGCCCCAGTTGGCATTCACCAGCGACACCCCGTAGTTCACCAGCACCAGCAGCATCGCCAGGCAGGCCGACTGCACGCCCAGGTCGGCCCAGCGGCGTTTCGGTGGATCGAGCTTGTCGATGAACTCGGTGATGGTCATGTGCGCACCGCGCTGCGCGGCGCAGGCGCCGCCGAGGAAGGTGACCCAGACCATCAGCAGCTCGCCGAACTCGGTGACCCAGGCCAGGTCCTTGTGGAACAGGTGCAGCACCACGTTGACGAAGACCATCGTCGCCATCACCGCGCCGATGGTGATGACCACCCAGTCGACCATGCGTCCGGTCAGGCGGATGGCCAGCGGCGCCGGTGCCACCGGCTTGAGCAACGGCGTCGCTTGCATCGGCTTACTTGGTGGTCTTGCGGATGTTTTCCGCTTCGGCCAGCACCTTGTCCACGTCGACGCCATACTTCTCGCGCGCCTTGTCGTAGGCCGGCTTGACCGCTTCACGGAAGGCTGCCAGGTCGGGCTTGGCGTTGACCTTGGCGCCCTTGGTGGTCATTTCCTTGAGCTGGTTGTCGTCGTTGCCGGCGATCATCTCGCGGCTGAACTTGCCGGCGATCTTGGCGGCTTCGGTGATGGCCTTCTGGTCGGCCGGCGCGATCTTCTGCCAGGTCTTCTCGCTCACCGCCAGCGGGATCGGGCTGTAGACGTGGTTCGTCAGCGTGATGTTCGGCGCGACCTCGTAGAACTTGTTCGAGTAGATCGTGTCGATCGGGTTTTCCTGGCCTTGCACTGCGCCTTGCTGGATGGCCAGGAACACTTCGGGCAGCGGCATGATCTGGATCGTGAAGCCCATCGATTCGAGCGACCAACGCATCATCTCGTTCGGGAAGGTGCGCAGCTTCATGCCCTTGGCCTGCGCCGGCGAGTTCAGCGGTTCCTTGGTGGTCATGTTGCGGAAGCCCGCCTCCCAGGTGGCGAGGAAGCGGAAGCCCTTGGCTGGCGCCTTGTCGAACTGCTCCTGCAGCCACTTGCTCTCGTCATAGAAGCGCCAACCCTGCTTGTAGCCTTCGACGATGAAGGGCAGCATGGTCAGGTTCAGGCTGGGCACGTGCGGTGCGTACGAGCCGGTGGACGAGACCGTGAAGTCGATGCCGCCGAGCGCCAGCTGTTCGATGTTTTTCGGGTCGTTGCCGAGCTGGCTGCAGCAGTAGATCTGCACCTTGTAGCGGCCCTGCGTCAGCTCCTCGACCTTCTTCGCGAAGACGTTTGCAGCAGCCTGGCGGGCGCCGGCCTGCTGGTCGGTGTGGCTGAACTTCAGTACCGTCTGCGCGGCGGCAGGCAGCGACACGGCGATGGCGGCGGCGGCCAGTGCGGCCAGGGTGAATCTCTTTTTCATCACGATTCCTTCTTTAGGGTTGGTGAGGGTCGAACGTCGCCATCGAGACACGTTGGCCGCTGGCGTGGGAGTGGTACAGGGCAGCCTGCACGTGCAGGTTGTTGAGGTAGTCGCGTGCGCCGTTCTCCAGTGGCGTGCCCTGGCGCAGATGCGCCAGCACATGCGCCTGCAAGGCGAGGCTGGCGCCGCCGAAGACACCGCGCCCTCCGGGGTGGTAGGCATGCTCGGCTTCGGTAGCGCCATGCGGCTTCCACCACAGACGGGCATCGCCGTCCAGGCGCATCACGCCGCGCTCGCCTTCGAGCCACATCTCGCCCATCGTGCGGCGCAGGTTCTCTGCCTTGTGTTCGTTGAGGCGGTTGCCGTCGAACAGGCCGGTGCGGTCGTCGTCGAACTCGAAGATCAGCAAGCCCGCGTCCTCACCGGCGATCACCGGGTTCAGCTTGCGCAGGCGCGCGGTGACGGCGCGCACCTCGCCCATCAGGAAGCGGAAGGTGTCGATGAAGTGCACCGCGGTCTCGCGCACCAGGAACTCCGGCATCTGCTGGAAATAGGGCTGGCGGTCGAGGTAGGCGTCGGGGCCTTGCCCGTCGCCGGGTCGCAGGCGAAAGCTGATGCCGTGCACGCGGCCGAAGAAGCCGTCGTCGATGAGCCGGCGGCATTCGCGGAACCAGGGCGTGAAGCGGAAGTTCTCGTGCACCACCAGCGGCACGCCGGCGGCTTCGGCCATCGCCGTCATGGCTTCGGCCTGCTTCAGGTCGATGCCGAAGGGCTTCTGGCAGATCGTCGGCAATCTGCGCTGAAGCGACGCGCGCACGGCCGCTTCCTGCGCCACCGGCGGCAGGCACACGTCGACCAGCGTCGGCTTCTCGGCGTCGAGCATGGCTTCGATGTCGTCGTAGCACTTCGGTACGCCATAGCGTGCGGCCAGTTGTCTGGCGTTGTCGATGTGCCGGTTGCAGATGGCCGCCAGCGGTGAGCCGGCATCGCGCCAACCTTCGACCTGGAACTGCGACCAGTAGCCGGCACCGACCATGACGACCCGATCGCTCATCTCACAAGCCCCCGACCACGGCGCGCACGATGTCGGCGGTGCCGCTGCTGCCACCGAACTCGCGCGGACGCACGATGCCCTTGGCGAAGGCGGAAGACAACGCATCCTCGATCGCCCGCGCGCCGTCGGCCAGCGTGCTGTCGCCATGGCGCGCGGCCAGCCAGTCGAGCATCATCGCGCCCGACAGGATGGTGGCACTCGGGTTGGCGATGCCCTGTCCGGCGATGTCGGGTGCGGTGCCGTGCGCCGGTTGGAACAAGGCGTAGTCGTCGCCGATGTCGGCCGAAGGCGCCATGCCCATGCCGCCCGCGAGTGCGGCGATCAGGTCGGACAGGATGTCGCCGAACATGTTCTCGGTGACGAGCACGTCGTAGGCCCAGGGCTTCATCACCAGGTTCAGCGCCATCGCATCCACGTAGGCGTTTTCGGTGGCCACGTCAGGAAAGGCCTTGGCTCGTTCCTCGAAGACCTGGCGCCAGAAGGCCATCGACAGGAACACGTTGGCCTTGTCGACGTTGGTCACGCGTCCGGGCTTGCCGCGCGCCTTGCGCTGCCGCGCCAGCTTCAGCGCAAAGTCGCAGATGCGCGCCGTGCCCTTGTGCGTGATCTTCATCGTGTCCAGCGCGGCGGCTTCGTCGCCTGTGCCTTCGATGCGGCCGCGCCCGCGCGCATGGAACAGGCCTTCGGTGCTTTCGCGTACCAGCACCAGGTCGATCTGCGCGGCGCGTGCATCAGCCAGCGGGCCGGGCAGGCCGGCGAAGGTCCTGATCGGCCGCACGCCGGCATACAGGTCGAGCGCGAAGCGGATGTCCAGCTGCGGAATGATCTCGGTGCCGTCGGCCTGGCGCACATTGGGCAGGCCCATCGCGCCGAACAGGATCGCGTCGGCGGCGCGGCAGGCGGCGAGCGTGCTCTCGGGCAGTGATTCGCCGCTGTCCACGTAGTGCTGCGCGCCGGCCGGATGCTTGGCGAAATCGAAGTGTCGGCCGATGCGCGGCGCCAGCGCCTGCAGCACGTCGATGGTGGCGTCGATGACCTCGACGCCGATGCCGTCTCCGGGCAGCACGGCGATGGAGTAGGAGGTCTTGCTCATGAAGGGTGTCCGTTCACATTTGGGCGAGCTTGAAGCGCTCGAAGATCGCGACCAGTTCGTGGCGGGCGCGTTCGCGGTGCGCGCGCGTGACCTTCGAGGCCCCTTCGACGTCACCGGCACGCAGGCGCTCAACCATCAGCATGTGCTCCTGGGTCGAGTTCACCGGCTTGGGACGCAGGCGCAGCGTGAAGATGCGCGCGCGGTGCGCGCGGTCCCAGTAGTTCAGCACCGTGGCCTGCAGTTGCCGGTTGCCGGCCAGGTCGACCAGGTGCTGGTGAAAGCGCTCGTCGGCATCGGCCCAGGCATCCAGGTCATCGGCTTTCAGTGCCTTGTCCATCGCCTTCGTCGCGTCGACCAGCGGCTGCAGTTCCTTCAGCGTGGGTTTGCGCGCCGCCAGCAGTTCGGCCGCCATGCATTCCAGCGCGGTGAGGATCTGGTAGATCTCATGCATGTCGGTGGGCGACACCGGCAGCACGCGCATGCCGTGGCGCGGGATGACTTCGACCAGGCCTTCGTTCTGCAGGCGCATCAGCGCCTCGCGCACCGGCGTGCGGCTCATGCCCAGCTCCGCCGCCACCTCATGCTCGAGTGCGCGATGCCCCGGCGGCCAGACGTTGTCGAGGATGCGCCGGCGCATCTGCTCGTAAGCGGCCTCCACCATCGACGGTGCCGGCAGGTTCATGGGCGACCTCATGGATGCTTCCAGTGCACGGGTTCCAGTCCGGCCGCTGGCATATCCAGCATCGCCAGGCTGTCGCCCAACAAGCAGCCGAGCACCGCGCTGCGCCGCTCGGGGCCGCAGAAAGCGATGCTCGAGATGTTGCGCAGGCAGCGGCTTTGGATGCCGTCGAGTTCGGGCCTGCCCATCGTGCCGGCCTCGAAGGCGGCTTCGACACGCGCCAGATGCTCGGCATCGGCATCTTCGAGCCACGTGGTGGGTGTGCCGTCTGGCGCTATACGGATCAGCCGGTTGCTGACGATGCTCACGATCCAGGCGTTGCCTTCGACGTCGAAGGCCAGACCATCGGGGAAGGTGCCGGGGCCGAATTCGGTGACCACCTGCTTCGGGCCGAGCGAGCCATCGGCGCGCAACGCGAAACGCGACAAGCGGCGGCCGAAGGTTTCATTGACATACAGCCATGCGCCGCTGGGGTCGACGGCGACCTCATTGGTGTAGCCCAGGCCGTCGGCGACGATGGCCGCGCCGCGATCGTCGATACGCACGATGAAGCCGTCGTTGCAGCTGCGGCGATAGCCCCTGGCACGCGGCATGAGCCGGGTGCTGACCGTGACCCAGAAGCGCCCCTGCCGGTCTTCAACGACAAAATTGGTGGGTGGCAGGTCGATGCCGTCGACGCGCTGCAGCCACGGCTCGACCTGGCCGTTGCGTTGCAACCGGAATACGCCGCCGTCCTGGTCACCCAGGTGCGTGAGCAGGAAGCTGCCGTCGCGCAGCAATGCCACGCCGTTGGGCTTGATCTGCAGCCCGTCCGGCCCGCGGCCGGCATAGAGCGCCTGGCTGCCATCGGGGCGGATGTGCGCCACGCCACCCCGCCAGTCGGCGGTATACAGGTCGCCGTTGGCGTTGGCGAGCACGCATTCGGGCCGCACCAAGCGGCTGCCCACGAAGCGCAAGGTATCGAGGGACAAGCACCGTGCCGTGTCGCCACCGGCGGTGGCGGGCGGTACGTGACGGATTGATGAGTTCATTAACGTATACGTTAACGCATGTGAAAACGAATGCTACAAGGGAGAACCCGGGCGTTGTTTGACGCAGGTCAGCGCATTGCGCGGCCGCTGTCCGGTGCTCGGACAGGCGCTATCGCGTGCCGGATCTCAACCCTGGGGTCTGGACTGCAGTTGCTGCAGTTCTGCCAAGGTGTTGGCGTTGAAGAAGGCGGCGCTGTCGTCGAACTCGACCACCACGCAGCGGTGCATCGCGGTCCAGCGGTCGATCTTGCGCTGCCCGCTGTGCATGTAGCGCATTAGGCTTTCGAGCAACTCGCTCTTCACCAGGCAGAACACCGGCTGGGTGCGCAAGGTGCCGTCTTCCTGCGCCGCGGCCATGGCGATTTCCGCATCGTCCGCTTGCAGCGCGGCGCCAAGGCGCGCGACCAGGTCGAGCGGGAAGTTCGGCGTGTCGCAGGGCACGGTGACCAGATACGGCGTCTCGCAACGCTCCAAGCCGGTGAGCAGGCCGGCCAGCGGGCCGGGGTAGTCGGGCAGGGCGTCGGGCCAGACCGGCACGCCCATCGATTCGTAGGCGCCGAGGTTGCGGTTGGCGTTGACCATCACGCTGCCGACCTGCGGGCTCAGCCGCAGCAGCGCGTGCATCGCCAGCGACATGCCTTGGTGGTTCTGCAGTCCCTTGTCGACGCCGCCCATGCGACTGCCGCGCCCGCCCGCGAGAATCAGGCCGGTGATCATCTCGGGTGTGATGTCCATCAGGTCTCCAGCAGGTCGAAGCCCTGCGTCTCGACCTGGATGAACTGGCGCGTGAACTCGGCCACCGCGCGCCAGGTGCGCGCGCGCGGGTGCGCCAGCACGGCCTCGCACAGCGTGTCGACCCAGGGCTGCACCTGGGCGCGGAAGAAACGGCGCTGTTGTTCCAGGTTGCACACGGCAGCGTCGTCGCCGGCGATCAGGTAGCGCATCACCTCGAATACATAGGCCAGGTGGTCCTCGGTTTCGAAGCGGTCTTCCTGCCGCGTCAGCCCGAGACGCAGCAGGTCTTCGCGCAACGTGGCCAGCGGCTGGTCGTGCAGGAAGCCGCTGAGGTGGTAGGACGCATACAGCAGCACCTCGGGCTTTCCCATGCCGAGGAACAGCGCCTCGTATTCGTCGGCGGCCTCGGCTTCGGTGGTCTCGCGCAGCGCGCCCACCAGGTCCTGCCACGGCGCTTCGAGCAGCGCGCCGGGCTGCGGCGCCTGCGTCACCGCGACGCGGAACTGCGCCATCAGCTCGGCGTCGGGCGCGCCCAGCCACAGTCGGGCGAGCAGGCCGTACAGCTCGGCGCGCGCGAGTTCCTCGCTGTCGTCGGGGCTGGCGAAGCCGATCGTGCCGGGGTTGCTGCTTGTCATAGGTCGGTGATGCGGACTTCGCCCGGATTGGTGTGGATGTCGATGACGCGGCAATCGCCGCACATCTTCAGACGATCAGCGGCTGCGCCCTGGAAGGCCGCGTGCCCGGCCAGCTTGGTGAGCATGTTCTCGATCGCACGCAGCGTGCCGAAAGGCTTGGCGCAACGGATGCAGCGGTAGGGCTCCATCTCGGCCAGCACGCGTGCACTCTTGCGCGCCTTGCCGGCATCGGCCAGCCACAAGCGCGGCTGCAATGTGATCGCGTCTTCGGGGCAGGTGCTGGCACACAGGCCGCACTGCACGCAGTTGCTTTCGATGAAGCGCAGCTGCGGCAGGTCGGGGTTGTCGGCCAGCGCGGCTTCGGGGCAGGCGCCGACGCAGCTCAGGCACAGCGTGCAGCGATCGGTGTCGACCTGCAGGCTGCCGAAGGGCGCGCCATCCGCAGGCAGCACGATCGATTCGGCCGCGGCCGGCGCCTGCGCCAGCAGATGGTCCAGCGCCAGGTCGAGCGTGGCGCGCTTGTCGGCCTGCACCGCAAAGCCCGCGGCGCGTGTCACGCCCTGGGCCGGTGGCGCACGCAGCGCCAGATCGAGCGCGTGCAGCTCGCGTGCGTCGCGCGCTTCGAGCAGGCGGAAGTGTTCGCCGGCATAACCCAGGCCGCCGAGGACGGCCTGCGCCACGGCCATCTGCTGCTGCAGCGCCAGACGGTATTCGGGCGCCTCTTCGTCGGTGAGCAGCACCCACACCTGCGAGGCACCCAGCGCGATCGCCGCGAGCCACAGGTCCAGGCCAACGCTGGCGGTGTGCCACAGCGCCAGCGGCAGCACGCGTGCGGGCACGCCGTGCAGCGACTTGTCGACCCGCGCGGCGCGGCCGAGCTGGTCGATCATGCGCGCGCCTGCCCCTTCGCTGTGCAGCAGCAGCGCGGCGTCGCGGCCGCCGGCGTTGGCAAAGGTGCCCAGCAGCGTGCGCAGCTTGCGGCCCTGGTCGACCGTGCCGGGATAGGCGAAGCCCAGTGCGCCGCTCGGGCACACGGTGCTGCAGGCACCGCAACCGACGCACAGGTGCGGCTCGACGAAGATGCCGGCACCTTGCGCCAGCGCGTTGCGCACCGGCGCGCCGGGCGCGCGCGCGGCCTTGCCCTGCAACTTGCCTTTCAGCGAGGCCTCGCTGCGGATCGCGCGCGCCGAGCACACGTCGATGCAGGCGGTGCAGCCGATCTGCTCGTTGCGGCTGTGCGCGCACAGCTTGGGTTGATAGCGGAAGAATTTCGGCTTGTCGAATTCGCCGACCGCGTCGCGCAGTTCGAGCACGGCCTTGACCATGGCGCGCTCGTCGTTGCCGACATGGAAGTAGCCCTGCGGCGGCTGGTGATTGCTGAAGGCCGGCGCGGCCCGCAGGTCGAGCACCAGATCGAAGGCTTGTTCATGCGTCTGCGATTCGCGGGCGAAGTCAATCGCGCCTGGCGCCTCGCACACGCGCACGCAGTCCCGGTGGTTCTTGCAGGCGGCCAGGTCCACTTGGTAGCCGAAGTCGATGGCGCCTTCAGGGCAGGCCTCGACGCAGGCGTTGCAGCGCGTGCACAGGTCCAGGTCGATCGGATTGTGGCTGTCCCATTCGGCCGTGAAGGCACCGAGCCAGCCGGACAGGCGGCGCAGGCGGCCGACCGACACCGCGTGATCGTGCGCCTGCGGCAGTGCGCCCGAAGTTACCAGCAGCGTGACGTCCAGTCGATCGGCCAGCAGCGCCGCCGCGCGCTCGGCGGCTTCGGCCTCGCCGATGACCAGACAGCGCCCGGCCGAGCGGTAGCCGACGGTGCTCACCGGCTCGG
>JAHECC010000016.1 GCA_024641965.1 Rubrivivax sp. | reverse complement strand
CGATGGATCGCGGCTGGACGCGCGAGACCTTCGGCTTCGCGCTGGCCATCCAGAACCTGGCCTGGGGCGTCGCCGGGCCTTTCGCCGGCATGGTCGCCGACCGCTACGGCGCGTTCCGCGTGCTCATCGTCGGCGGCCTGCTTTATGCGGTGGGGTTGGTGCTGATGGCACTCGCCACCTCAGGCCTGGCCTTCACCGGCAGCGCCGGGTTGCTGATCGGCATGGCGCAGGCGGGCACCACCTACGCCATCGTCTTCGGCGTCATCGCGCGCAACGTCGCGCCCGAGAAGCGCTCGTGGGCGATGGGCGTGACGGCGGCCGCCGGCTCCTTCGGCCAGTTCCTGATGGTGCCGGTGGAGAACTGGCTGATCGGCGGGCTGGGCTGGCAGAACGCGCTGTTCGTGCTCGGCTTCGCCGCGTTGCTGATCCTGCCGCTGGCCTTCGGCCTGCGCGAACCAAAGCACCCACCGGGCACGCATGGCGCGCCGCAGAGCATCGGCTCGGCGCTGCGCGAGGCCTTCGGCCACCGCAGCTTCAGGCTGCTCACGGCCGGCTACTTCGTCTGCGGCTTCCAGGTGGTGTTCATCGGCGTGCACATGCCCAGCTACCTGAAGGACAACGGCCTGTCGCCCACCGTCGCCAGCACTGCGCTGGCGCTGATCGGGCTGTTCAACATCTTCGGCACTTACATCGCCGGCAGCCTGGGGCAGCGTGTGTCCAAGCCGCGCATCCTGTCGGTGATCTACCTGCTGCGCTCGGCGGTCATCGTGGCCTTCCTGCTGGCACCGCTGTCGCCGTGGAGCGTGTACCTGTTCGCCTCGGCGATGGGGCTGCTGTGGCTGTCCACCGTGCCGCCGACGAATGCCGTGGTGGCGCAGATCTTCGGCGTGCAGTACATGTCGATGCTCGGCGGCATCGTGTTCCTGAACCACCAGTTCGGCTCCTTCCTCGGCGCCTGGCTCGGCGGCACGCTGTACGAGACGAGCGGTAGCTACGACATCGTCTGGTGGCTGGCGGTGGCGCTGGGCCTGGCGGCCGCGGCACTGAATTGGCCGGTGCGCGAGACGCCGATCGTGCGCCCGGCGTGGCAGCCGACATGAAGCTGCCGCGCCGCGCCCTGCAAGTGGCCGCGGGCTTGCTGGCGGCGGCCGCGCTCGGCGCGGTCTTTCTCAGCTACCTGAATCCGCACCTGGCGGTCGACCTGGCCAACCGCCTCTGGGCGTGCTTCTGAATGCACCCCCCGATCGCCGCGCCCTCGCCCTGGATCTGCCGCTGGGCCCACCTCATCCACCCGGGCGGCAACGTGCTCGACGTGGCCTGCGGCAGCGGGCGCCATGTGCGCTGGCTGGCCGAACAAGGCTTCGTGCTGACGGCGCTGGACCGTGACGCCGAGGCGCTGGGCGCCCTGCAGGGCATCGCTGAAGTCTGCATTGCCGATATCGAAGGCGGGCCCTGGCCACTGCCCGGCCGGCGCTTCGATGCGCTGGTCGTCACCAACTACCTGTGGCGGCCGCTGTGGCCGCGGCTGCGCGAATCGCTGGCCGACGGCGGCGTGCTGCTCTACGAGACCTTCGCTGCGGGCAATGAGAGCGTCGGTCGGCCGGCGCGCGCCGACTTCCTGTTGCACCACGGCGAATTGCTTCAGCTGGCCGACGGGCTGCGCATCGTGGCCTACGAAGACGGCTTTGCCGAAGCACCGCCTCGTTTCGTCCAACGCATCGCAGCAGTGGCGATGGACGAGGGCAGCGCGCTGCCGCCGCGCCACGCGCTGCCGGCTTGAGGCCCGCGCCAGCGCGTAAAATCGGCAGATTGTTAGGAACTCGAATGAATGCAATAGTTGGCAGCATCGTGGCCCTGGTCACGCCGATGCACGAAGACGGCAGCGTGGACTATGCGACGCTGCGCAAGCTGATCGACTGGCACATCGCCGAGGGCACCGACTGCATCGGCGTGGTCGGCACCACGGGCGAGTCACCCACGGTCACCGTCGACGAGCATTGCGAGATCATCCGCGTGTCGGTCGAACATGCGGCCGGGCGCGTGCCGATCATGGCCGGCGCGGGTGGCAACGCGACGGCCGAGGCGATCGAGCTGTCGCGCTTTGCCAAGCAGGTCGGCGCCGACTGCACGTTGCAGGTCGTGCCCTACTACAACAAGCCCTCGCAGGAAGGCATCTACCGGCACTTCCGCGCCATCGCCGAGGCGGTGGACATTCCGGTGGTGCTGTACAACGTCCCGGGTCGCACCGTCGCCGACGTGCAGCACGACACGGTGATGCGCCTGGCGCAGGTCGATGGCATCGTCGGCATCAAGGAGGCCACCGGCGACATCGCCCGCGCGGCCTGGCTGATCAAGCAGGCGCCGAAGGGGTTTTCAATCTACTCGGGTGACGACAACACCGCTGTGGCGCTGATGCTGCTGGGCGGGCATGGCAACGTCAGCGTGACCGCCAACGTGGCGCCGCGGCTGATGCACGAGATGTGCATCGCCGCCATCGAAGGCAACGCGCGGCGCGCCGCCGAAATCCACCTGCGGCTGCTGCCTTTGCATGGCGAATTGTTCTGCGAGTCCAGCCCGGCGCCCACCAAGTGGGCCATGTCGCAACTGGATCTGTGCACCAACAGCATGCGCTTGCCGATCCTGCCGCTGACCGAAGCCGGGCAGACACGGGTCGAGAAGGCGCTGCGCGCCAGCGGCCTGCGCTGACACTGGTGCATCGTCACCTCACAGATGCCTGTATCGCGCGCCGCCTGCGGCGCTCTGGAGACCCGAACGTGAATTGTTTCATCGGTGCCCGCACCCTGCCCGTCCTGTGTGCGCTGGCCTTGGCCCTGGCCGGATGCTCGTTCAGCGGCCTCACGGAGGGCGAGCGGGTGGACTACCGCTCCGGCGCGACGAAGGTCAACCCGCTCGAAGTGCCGCCGGACCTGGCCCAGCTCAATCGCGAGGGCCGCTACCAAACCCAGAGCGGTGTGGTCAGCGCGAGTGCGCTGCCCGCCGGTGGCACGGCGCGCGCAGGCTCGGGCCCGGCGCCCGCCGGCAGGGTGGCACCGCTGGCCGTGGGCGAATACAGGGTCGAACGCGACGGCGACAAGCGCTGGCTGATCGTGCCGAAGGCGCCGGACGTGGTCTGGCCTCAGATCGTCACTTTCTGGCAGGACCTGGGCTTCACGCTGGTGAAGAACGATGCCGCCGCCGGGACGATGGAAACCAACTGGGCGGAGAACCGCGCCAAGCTGCCGCAGGACGTCATCCGCAAGACCATTGGCTCGGTGCTGGACTCGGTGTACTCCACCGGCGAGCTCGACCAGTACCGCACGCGCGTGGAACGCACGTCCACCGGCAGCGAGATCTTCGTCACGCACAGGGGCATGGAAGAGGTGTACACCACGCCACAGAAGGACGCCACCACCTGGCAGGTGCGGCCGAATGATCCGGTGATGGAAGCCGAGATGCTGTCACGCATGCTGGTCAAGCTGGGCGCCACCGAGGCCCAGGCCCGCACCGCCGTGGCCAACCCCGAAACGGTGGTCAAGGCGCCGGCACGCGCGCGCGTGCTCAGCACGCAGCCGGGCGCCGCGATGGAGGTCGACGACGGTCTGGACCGTGCCTGGCGCCGTGTGGGCATCGCGCTCGACCGTTCGGGCTTTACCGTGGAAGACCGCGACCGCGCGGCGGGCCTGTATTTCGTGCGCTATGTCGATCCGGCCAGCGCCGGCAAGGAAGACAGCGGCTTTCTGTCGAACCTGTTCGGCAGCAAGGCCGACAGCAGCAGTGCCGCCGTGAAGTATCGGTTGGCACTGAAGGGCGAAGGTGGCAAGACCATCGTCGCGGTGCTCGACTCGCAGGGCGCACCCGATGCCAGCGAGAACAGCAAGCGCATCGTCGCCAAACTGGTCGAGGAGCTGAAGTAGCCGCGCGCACGCTGGTTCCCAATTGAAGAAGCCGCCCGAGGGCGGCTTCTTCATTGCCTTCCGCTTTCGCGGACGAACTCAGGCTCGCCTTACTGCTTGGCGGCGGAGGCGGCAGCGTCCATTGCCTTGGCGGCGGCGTCTTTGGCTTCGGCCACCGCCGCAGCAGCGGCGGCGGCCGCATCGACACTCGCCGATGCGGCGGTATCGGCGGCGCCGGCAACGGCCGAGGCGGCTGCAGCTGCCACAGGAGCAACCGCTTCGACGGCCGACGCGGCGGCAGCCGCCGGCGTGGCAGCCATTTCTTCCTTCTTGCCGCAGGCGGCCAGGGCAACGGCGGCCACGATGGCGGCCAGGGCGAGTGACTTGTTCATAGGGGAAAACCTCGAATACTTGGATTGAAAGCTGAGCGGAGTCCGCTGCCGGTCCGTCTTGAAAGCGCGAGCCCGGCAACGTCGGCAAAGCCAGTCGCAACCAGCCCACGCCAATACTGGATTATACGGAATCTAGTGGATTACCCTATAGACCCAGCGTGGTCACCGGAAAGGCTGGTGCCGAACGTTGCAGAACCGCGTCAATCTGGTCATGCCACTGGCGCAGGGTGGGCCCATCCGAGCTGATCCAGCCACGCCAATGCTCGCGATCCGACAGATGCAGCATCGCGGCGGATTCGGCCCATGCCACCGTCGGCAGGTTCGCGTCGACTTCGTCGGCTGGGCCGAACGCAGTGACGGTGTGCGACCAGAGGCGATACCAGGCGACGAAGCGTGCGCGTCGGCGCTGCACCTCGCCGAAGTCCGTGGCCAACAGCACCAGGCGGCGCTGCGGCTGGCGCAACCAATCGCTCAGTTGCGCCAGCAGTTCAGGGGCATCGAGCGGCCACTCCGCAAAATCCCGATCGACCCAGAGCATGCTGTGCGCGCTGCGCTGCAGGGCCAGGTCGACCAGTTCGTGCAGCCCGGCATCAAACTCGGCACGCGAGTCGATCTTGCGCTGCATGGAATCGATGGGATCTCGGGATTGGCTCATATGTACTCCTCGCGCAGCCACCCGGCGGCGGCCCATTCATGCAGTGTGGCGCCTGCATCCGCGCTCAAGCGCAACAGTTCGGCTGAGGTCAGGCGACGCTGGTCGGCCAGACGACGCAGCCACCTAGCATCCCGCCCAGCAACGCGGAACGACTCGCCGTTGATGTATACGTGGCGCGCGTCGTACATCATGCGTGTGCGCCGGTCGAGCACCACGCCCGCCGACAACTTGGGGCGGCGCGCCGGCGCATCGAACCAGACACGCGCTTTGGGCTCGGTCAGCACCTCGCCCAGCGCAAGGTGCAGCAGCTGCGGCTCGCGCAAGGCCTGCCGCACGGCGCGCAGCGCGAAGGCCTGCAGCGCGGCCGGCACGGCGCCGGGGTGGGCCGTCGCCGGCTGCGCGACATCGGCATACAGACGCTCGGTCGGACCGGGTGCGAGGCACTCGGCCGCGCACTGCAGCAGATCGCGGGCCAATTCAACAGCGGCAGGGGCACGAAAACCCACCGAGGCGGTCATGCACTCGCCCTCCGCGACACCGTCGTGGGCCCACTTCGGCGGCAGGTAGAGCATGTCGCCCGGCTCGAGCAGCCATTCCTGTTCGGGCCGGAAGTTGCGCAGGATCTTCAGCGGCAAGCCCGGCACCAAGGCGGCGTCGCGCGCGCGGCCGATGCGCCAGCGCCGGCGGCCCTGCACCTGGATCAGGAACACGTCGTAGGAGTCGAGATGCGGCCCCACCCCACCCCCGTCGCTGGCATAGGACAGCATCAGGTCGTCGAGACGCGCTTCGGGGGCGAAGCGAAAGCGCGCGAGCAGTTCGTGCGCGGCCTGCACGTGCAGGTCCAGGCCCTGCACCAGCAGCGTCCAGCCAGGCTGCTTCAAGGCGGGCAAGGCACGCCGCGGGACCGGGCCATGGCGCAAGGTCCAGCCGGCGGCGTGGCGCAGCACCAGGCGCGACTCGACCTCGTCGCGCGCGGCCAGATCGAACAGTGCCGCGCGCGACAGCGGCGCGGTGATGTCCGCAAAGGCCTGGCGCACGAGCAGCGGCTTCTTCTGCCAATGCCGGCGCATGAAGGCCGTGGGCGACAGGCCGCCGAGCATCGACAGGGGCTGGTTCACATCCATGCCGCCATTGTGTCGGTGAAGCGCTTGCACGCGTGACGCTGTGCGATCATTCAGCGATGAAGATTTCCGCCCCCTGCGTGCTCAGCCTGAGCTGGACCTTGTCGGATGCCCAGGGCCAGTTGATCGACGAACTGGCCGAGCCGGTGGAGTTCTTCTACGGCGGCAGCGACCTGCTGCCCAAGGTGGAAGAGGCGCTGGCAGGCGCCGAAGCGGGTCACGAAACGCACCTGCACCTCGAGCCGGAGCATGCCTTCGGCGACTATCACAGCGAGTTGGTGTGCTTCGAGGCACGCGAGCTGTTTCCCGAGCAGCTCGAGCTCGGCATGCACTTCGAGGGCCTGCCCGAAGGCAGCGTCACGCCCGACATGCCGGCCGACGTGCTCTACGCCGTGACCGAGATCTACCCTTCACATGTCGTGCTGGACGGGAACCACCCGCTGGCCGGCATGGCGCTGCGCCTGCACCTGCGTGTGCGCGACGTGCGCGAAGCCAGCGACGAGGAGATCCAGGCGGGCTCGCTCGGAACCGCCGGCATCACGGTGTTGAACACGGCGCCGCCCGGCGCGCACACACACTGAGCCCGCGCAGACTCAGGCCGTACCGGTCGAACCGAAACCGCCCGCGCCGCGCGCCGAATCGGCGAAGGCCTCGACGCGCCGGAACTGCGCCTGCACCACCGGCACGATGACCATCTGCGCGATGCGCTCCATCGGCTGCACGGTGTAGGCCGCCGTGCCGCGGTTCCAGCAGCTGATCATCAGCGGGCCCTGATAGTCGCTGTCGATCAGACCGACGAGGTTGCCGAGCACGATGCCGTGCTTGTGGCCCAGCCCCGAACGCGGCAGCAGCATTGCTGCCAGCGTCGGATCGCCGATGTGGATCGACAGCCCAGTCGGGATCAGTTCGGCTTGCCCCGGTGCCAGCACCAGCGGCGCATCCAGGCAGGCGCGCAGGTCCAGCCCGGCACTGCCTGGCGTGGCATAAGCCGGCAGGTGCTCGGCCATGCGCTCGTCCAGCAGCTTGAGCTCGATGATGCTCATGGCTTCGGCAACCGCGCGGCGATCTCGCGCACCAGCTCTCGTGCCAGCGCCAGCTTGCCGGCATGGGGCAGCTCGCGTTCACCCTGCCCGTCGATCAGCAGCAATGCGTTGTGATCCTGGCCGAAGGTCGCCGGGCCGAGGTTGCCGACGATCAGCGGGATGCCCTTGCGCAGCCGTTTCTCGCGCGCATGCTTCGCCAAGTCGTGGCTCTCGGCGGCGAAGCCCACGCAGTACGGCGGTTTGGGCAGCCTGGCCACGCTGGCCAGGATGTCGGGGTTCTCGATCATCTCGAAATTCGGCACGCGACCCGAGCCGTCCTTCTTGAGCTTGTGCTCGCTGCAGCCCTGCACGCGCCAGTCGGCCACCGCCGCGGTGGCGACGAAGACCTCGTGCTGCCCCGCCAGCGGCATGACCGCTTCGTGCATCTGCAGCGCGCTTTGCACGTCGATGCGTCTCACGTGGCGCGGCGTGGTCAGCGCCACCGGACCCGCCACCAGCGTCACCTCGGCGCCCGATTCGGCGGCCGCTCGCGCGATCGCGAAACCCATCTTGCCGCTGGACAGATTGGTGATGCCGCGCACCGGGTCGATGGCCTCGAAGGTCGGCCCGGCGGTGATGAGCACGCGCTGCCCGGCCAGCAGCTTGGGTTGCAGGTGGGCGACCAGTTCCTCGCAAAGCTCGGTGGCTTCGAGCATGCGCCCGTCGCCGACCTCGCCACAGGCCTGGTCGCCGGCGGCCGGGCCTAGCAGCATGGCGCCGTCTGCCACGACCTGCGCGGCGTTGCGCTGCGTCGCCGGGTGCGCCCACATCTCGCGGTTCATCGCCGGCGCCAGCAGCAGCGGGAGGCGGTCGATGGGCCGTGCCAGGCACAGCAGGCTGAGCAAGTCGTCGCCGCGGCCCTGGGCCAGCTTGGCGATGAAATCGGCGCTGGCCGGCGCCACCAGCAGCGCGTCGGCCTCGCGCGACAGTTCGATGTGCGCCATGTTGTTGTGCTGGCGCGCATCCCACTGGCTGCTGAACACCGGCCGGTTCGACAACGCCTGCATCGTCACCGGCGTGATGAACTGCGCCGCGGCCTCACTCATCACCACCTGCACCGTGGCGCCGTGGCGCTGCAGTTCGCGCACCAGCTCGGCCGACTTGTAGCAGGCGATGCCACCGCTCAGGCCGAGCACGACATGGCGTCCTTGCAGATCGAGGGCTTCACTCATGATGGCGCGCACTCTAGCTCAATGTACCGATGGTGCCGCGCCGTGGCACTTCTTGTACTTGATGCCGCTGCCGCAGGGACAGGGGTCGTTGCGTCCTGGTGTGGGTTCGACGCGGCGCGGCGCGTGGCGCGGCGCATGCTCGACCCAGAAGCAGCGCAGGTCCTGCAGCGCGAAGCAGGCCTCGTCGACCAGCGCATCGCGGTCCAGCGTCTTGCCCGGGTAGCGCAGTTGCAGGTCGGCAGCCAGTTCGGCGTCGTCGCGCATCGTCAGCGCGACCAGACTGCGCAGGCTGGCCTCGAACCAGGCGATGTCGTCGCTGTCGGTGTCCGGCATCGCCCAATCGTCGGCAAAGGTGTCGATGGCCTCGAGCACGCCGATCGCCCAGATCTCGCCGAACAGCGGGAAATCCTTGGCCTGCTCGGCATCGAGCTTGCCCTCGGCAAGCAGCGCGTCGCGCTGCTCGGCGCTGTAGTCGCCCAGCAGCGGGCTCAGGCGCAATTCGTCAGGTACATCGAACAGTGCTTCGGCGTCCATCTGCGAGGCCAGCACGTTCCAGCGTGCCATCAGCGTGTCGGTGGCCTGCGCGACGTCGGCCGGGTCGGCAAAGGTGCGCTCCCAGGCATCGCCCAGCAGCGCAGGGAGCCACTCCGCAGGTGTGATCGCGCGCGGCCCGGCGATCAGCGCCGCCATGCAGCCATCGAGCCACTCCAGCGTCACCCGGTCGTCGAAACCACCGAGACGTTCGCACAACGCCTCCAGGGCCTCGACTTCGGCATCGGTGCTGTCGCGCGTTTTCAGGTTCGGCATATGAATGAGTGTCTTGCAATGTCGATGATGTCATGGCCGCTGCGGGGCCGAGATGACGCACACTGCGCTCCCATGCCCACCCTCATCGCTCTGCTGACCTGCCTGCTCGTCGCCGGCCCGGCGCATGCCGCCGACCCCGCCACCGCGCGGCTGCTGATCTTCGGCGAGTTGCACGACCAGCCCGACCAGCAGCGCCAGGTGGCCGAAGAAGTGCAGGTGCTGGCCCGCAACGGCCGGCTGGCCGGCGTGGTGCTGGAGATGGCCGAAACACCGCACAACACGGCAGGTCTGCCAGCCGATGCCAGCGAGAGCCAGGTCCGTGAGGCGCTGGCCTGGCGCGGCTGGCCCTGGCCGCCCTATGCCGAAGTGGTGATGAACGCGGTGCGCGCGGGCGTGCCGGTATGGGGCGGCAATCTGCCTCGCGTCGAGATGCGCGCGGCAATGGCCGATGCCTCACTGGACGCGCTGGTCGATGCCAATGTTCGCGATGCGCTGGCTGAGGCGGTGCGTACAGGGCATTGCGATCTGCTGCCGAAGTCGCAGGAGCCGGGCATGGTGCGCATCCAGATTGCGCGCGACGCGTCGATGGCACGGGTCGTGCTGGCCGCCCTGCGCGATGCCCCGCCCGGCACCCAGGTGCTGCTGCTTACCGGCGCCCAGCACGCCGCGCGCGATCAGGGCGTGCCCTTGCACCTGCTGCGCGACGCCGCGCTGGCGGCCGCGGACATGCATGTGGTGGTCTTCGGCGATGGAAAACCCGGCACGCAGGCCGACGAGCGCCGCAGCGCGGTATTCACGCCGCAGCAAGACCATTGCGAAGGCTTGCGCAAGACGCTCGGCGCCGCGAAGGCGGCATCGGCGTCATCGGCCGCCAGGCCCTGAGCGCCGGCGTCGGCTCAGACGCGTTGCTCGACCCAGCCGCGCACCGAATCGAGCGCGGCCGACAGCTTCGACGCATCCGTGCCGCCCGCCATCGCCAGGTCGGCCTTGCCGCCGCCCTTGCCGCCGATCTGCTGCGCAATGAAATTCACCAGATCACCGGCCTTCAGGCTGCCCGTGCGGTCGGCGGTGATGCCGGCCGCGAGTTGCACCTTGCCGCCGTCCACCGCGGCCAGCACGATGGCCGCGCTCTTCAGCTTGTCCTTCAGCTTGTCCATGGTCTCGCGCAACGCCTTCGCGTCGGCGCCCTGCAAGGTCGCCGCCAGCACCTTCAGGCCCTTCACGTCGACGGCCCTGGACAGCAGTTCGTCACCCTGGGTCGAGGCCAGCCTGCTCTTCAGCGCATCGAGCTCCTTCTCCAGGCCGCGCACCTGGTCGAGCAAGGCCGACACGCGCGCCGGCACGTCGGGCTTGAGCACCTTCAGCGTGCCGGCCACGCCGCCGAGCGTGCTCTCCATGGCCTGCACGTAGGCCAGCGCGTTGTCGCCGGTGAGCGCCTCGACGCGCCGCACGCCCGCGGCCACGCCGCCTTCGGCGACGATGGTGAACAGGCCGATGTCGCCGGTGCGCTGCACGTGCGTGCCGCCGCACAGCTCGCGGCTCGAGCCGATGTCGAGCACGCGCACTTCGTCACCGTACTTCTCGCCGAAGAGCATCATCGCGCCGGCCTTCTGCGCCTCGTCGATGGCCATCACGCGGGCCTGCACCGCCTGATTCGCCAGCACCTCGGCATTCACCAGCGCTTCGATCTGACGGATCTGCGGGTTGCTCACTGGTGCGTTGTGCGCGAAGTCGAAGCGCGTGCGCTCGGCGTTGACCAGCGAGCCCTTCTGCTGCACATGCGCGCCCAACACCTCGCGCAGTGCCTTGTGCATCAGGTGCGTGGCACTGTGGTTGCGCACGGTGCGCGCGCGGCGCTCGGCATCGACGCGGGCCACGAAACCGTCGCCAACCTCGACCTCGCCCTCGACGATGCGCCCGTGGTGGCCGAAGACGCTGGCCTGCACCTTCAGCGTGTCCTCGACCAGAACGCGCGAGCGCGCGTTGCGCAGCTCGCCACTGTCGCCGACCTGACCGCCGCTTTCGGCATAGAAAGGCGTGTGGTCGAGCACGATGACCACGTCGTCGCCGGCGCTGGCTTTGCGCACCGGCGTGCCGTCGATGTAGATCGCAGTGACCTGGCTGTGATCGCACACCAGGTGTTCGTAGCCGTGGAAGGCGGTGGCGCCGCCGCTGTAGTCCAGCCCCTGCGCCATCTTGAACTTGGCTTTCGAGCGCGCCATCTCGCGTTGCCGCTCCATCGCGGCATTGAAGCCGGCCGAGTCGACCGTGACGCCGCGCTCGCGGCAGACATCGGCCGTCAGATCGAGCGGGAAGCCGAAGGTGTCGTGCAGCTTGAAGGCGGTTTCGCCATCGACGCTGCCGGCGCCCGCCAGCGTGGCTTCCAGGATCTCCATGCCGTTGGCGATGGTCTGGAAGAAGCGCTCCTCCTCCTGCTTCAGCACCTCGGTGATGCGCAGCCTGTCGCGCTTCAGTTCGGGGTAGGCCTCGCCCATCTCCTCGGCCAGCGCACTCACCAGCGTGTGGAAGAAGGGCTTGCGCGCGCCGAGCTTGTAGCCATGACGGATGGCGCGGCGCGCGATGCGGCGCAGCACATAGCCGCGGCCTTCGTTGCCGGGGATGATGCCGTCGGCGACGGTGAAGGCGCAGGCGCGGATGTGGTCGGCGATGACCTTCAGGCTCGGGCTGTCCTTGTCGCAGTCTTTTGCGCCGGCACCGTCCACGGCCGCCTTGGCTGCGGCCAGCAGGTTGACGAACAGGTCGATCTCATAGTTGCTGTGCACATGCTGCAGCACCGCGGCCAGCCGCTCCAGCCCCATGCCGGTGTCGACGCTGGGCTTGGGCAGCTTGTGCATCACGCCGTCTTCAGTGCGGTTGAACTGCATGAAGACGTTGTTCCAGATTTCGATATACCGGTCGCCGTCCTCGCCGGGCGAGCCGGGCGGGCCGCCGGGAATCTCCGGGCCGTGGTCGTAGAAGATCTCGCTGCACGGCCCGCAGGGGCCCGTGTCGCCCATCATCCAGAAGTTGTCGGACGCATAACGCGCGCCCTTGTTGTCGCCGATGCGCACGATGCGCTCAGCCGGCAGCCCGATACCCTTGTGCCAGATGTCGTAGGCCTCGTCGTCCTCGGCGTAGACCGTGGCCCACAGCTTGTCCTTCGGCAGCTTGTAGACCTCGGTCAGCAGTTCCCAGGCATAGTGGATCGCGTCCTGCTTGAAGTAGTCGCCGAAGCTGAAGTTGCCCAGCATCTCGAAGAAGGTGTGGTGGCGCGCGGTGTAGCCGACGTTTTCCAGGTCGTTGTGCTTGCCGCCGGCGCGGATGCACTTCTGGCTGGTCGCGGCACGGTGGTAGGGCCGCTTGTCGAAGCCGAGGAACACGTCCTTGAACTGGTTCATGCCGGCGTTGGTGAACAGCAGCGTCGGATCATCGCCCGGCACCACCGGGCTCGACGCGACCACGGCATGGCCCTTCGATTCGAAGAACTTCAGGAAGGTGGAACGGATGTCGGAGGCTTTCATGGGGTGCCCGGGATGGCTGGGGTGCACTGGCCCGCGCGCCGCCCAAAGGCCAGCTCACAGACACTTCGCATTATCCCGTGCGTCTGCCGAGCGCTTGCCCGCCGTGCCGCCACGCCTTGGATTGCGGGGTGATACGCTGCACGCTGGCATGCAATGCCGGAACCTTCAGCTGGAGACTCACCCCATGGCCAAGACCCAAGCCCGCTTCGAGTGGGACGACCCGCTGCTGCTGGAGCAGCAACTCAGCGACGACGAGCGTGCGGTGCGCGACGCGGCGCACGACTATTGCCAGGGCCAGCTCGCGCCGCGCGTCACTGAAGCCTTCCGCCACGAGAAGACCGACCCGGCGATCTTCCGTGAGATGGGTGAGCTCGGCCTGCTCGGTCCGACGATTCCCGAGGCCTATGGCGGCGCCGCACTGAACTACGTGTGCTACGGCCTGATCGCGCGCGAGGTCGAGCGCATCGATTCCGGCTACCGCTCGATGATGAGCGTGCAGAGTTCGCTGGTGATGGTGCCGATCAACGAGTTCGGCACCGAGGCCCAGAAGCAGAAGTACCTGCCCAAGCTGGCCACCGGCGAGTGGATCGGCTGCTTCGGCCTGACCGAGCCGAACCACGGCTCCGACCCCGGCAGCATGGTCACGCGCGCCAAGGCCGTGCCCGGTGGCTATTCGCTCAGCGGCTCGAAGATGTGGATCAGCAACTCGCCGATCGCCGACGTCTTCGTCGTCTGGGCAAAGGACGACGGTGGGCAGATCCGCGGTTTCATCCTCGACAAGGGCGCCAAGGGCCTGTCCGCGCCGGGGATCCACAGCAAGGTGGGGCTGCGCGCATCGATCACTGGCGAGATCGTCATGGACGAGGTGTTCTGCCCCGAGGAGAACGCCTTCCCCGAGGTGCGCGGCCTCAAAGGCCCCTTCACCTGCCTGAACAGCGCGCGTTACGGCATCGCCTGGGGCGCGCTGGGCGCGGCCGAGGACTGCATGCACCGTGCTCGCCAGTACGTGCTCGACCGCAAGCAGTTCGGCCGGCCGCTGGCCGCGAACCAGCTGATCCAGAAGAAGCTGGCCGACATGCAGACCGAGATCGCCCTTGGCCTGCAGGGCTGCCTGCGGCTGGGGCGCATGAAGGACGAGGGCACGGCCTCGGTCGAGGTCACCTCGATCCTCAAGCGCAACAGCTGCGGCAAGGCGCTGGACATCGCGCGGCTGGCGCGCGACATGATGGGTGGCAACGGCATCAGCGACGAATTCGGCGTGGCACGCCACCTGGTCAACCTGGAGGTGGTGAATACCTATGAGGGCACGCACGACATCCATGCGCTGATCCTGGGCCGGGCCATCACCGGCATTCAGGCCTTCTCCTGACGCCCTGAGAGGGGCACCGCGTTCAGCTCGGTTCCGGTTCCTCGTCGTTGGCCGCACGCGCCGCGCTGCGCTCGGCGCTCCCGGCGAAGCCCTCGCGACCGAGAGCCGCCGTGGCCGTGGCCTGGCCGATGGCGCGACGCAGCAGTTCCTCGGCCTGCCGGCCGTGCTCGGGGTACTGGCTCAGGCCCACGCTGACCGTCACCGCGCGTACGTGGCCGGCGACGCGAAAAGGCTGGCCCAGCGCGGCACCGAGTTTCGAGGCCACGCGCTGCCCATCGCCCGGAGCGTCGATCCAGGCCAACAGCACCGCAAAGGCATCGTTGCCGATCGAGGCCACGACGTCGCTGGCACGCAGGCCGGCGCGCAGGCGCACCGCCACCTTGCGCCGCAGCACGTGGGCCGCTTCCACCCCCAATGCAGCCTCGGTGGATGCCAAGCCTTCGATGCGCAAGGCCAGCAGCGCCATCGGCGCCGGCTCGCGCTCACGCAGAGCGAGCAGGTGCGTCATGTGCTCCAGCAACTGCGCGTGATTGGGCAGGCCGGTGGACAGGTCCGTCGCATAGGCTTTGCGCGCGGCCTTCTCGATGGCCTTGCGTTCGACGCTCAGGCGCAGCACACGCACCAGCGTCGCCGCGTCGGCGGCCACCGCGGGCAACACGTCCTGCACGCCGCGATGCACCAGCAGCGCAGCCATGTCCAGATCCTCGCCTGGCGCAAGCACCACCACGGCGCCGTCCAGCACCGCATGCGACAGCGAGCGCCAGTCGAGCACCGCCTGCAACCCGGTGTCGGCGTCGAGCTGCAGCACCAGCGCGTCGTGCGGCGCATCCGCCAGCGCCTGCGCCGCCGCATCCAGCGACTCGCAGACCTGCACCGTGAAAGACGCAGCCGCCAACGCTGCCACCTCGGCCGGCGCACGGCCGACCCAGAGCACCTGCAATGGCGGGCTCATCGGGGCCGGGAAGGTGGAAGACGGTTCATGGGCAAAGTCGCCACTGCCGCAAGACGTCGTACGCCCAGGCGCCGCCGTGAGGCTCCCTGGCTCGGCTGGAGCGGGTGAGGGGAATCGAACCCCTGTCTAAAGCTTGGGAAGCTGCCGTTCTACCATTGAACTACACCCGCGTCGGGCGCAGAGTTTACGCGACCGTTGGACGCGTGCGGCCGAGTCCTGAGATACGGCACGCACACCATACGCCAAGTCAACCCGCACGATCAGCCGTGCCGGCCGGCCCCATGCCAGTGGAGTTCCACGAAGCGTGGCCGTTTGGATCGCGAGGTGGAACGCAATCGCGCCCGAGCTACTTCGGGTCACCCAATGCCTCGGCCAATTGGCGCAGCAGCGAAGAACCATCTCCGGTCCACGCGCTGCCGTGCATGCAGGCCAGCGTGACCGGCCTCTCGGCGGCCAGGCGCGCCAGCGTGCTTGGTGTCTGTGCGGTGTGGGCGTAGTAGTCCATCGCGCCGCGAAAGCCCTCGCTCGGCCCGAGGATGTCCACCTCGGTGAGCGCCTTCTCGCCTGCGCCGGGCTGCGTGAACAGGTCGCCGCAGAAGAAGGTCTGCGTTTGCACGTCCATCATCAGACCGCAATCCCAGCCATGGGGAATGTGCGGCGTGTCGAACCACTTCATGGTGTGGCTGCCGAGTTGCAGCAGTTCCCCATCGGCCAGCGCCCGTGCCGGCCGGTCCGCAAAATCGTCCACCGACACCATCGCAGCCACCTTTCCGCACAGCGGCACGGCCTGCGGCGCCAGCGCCAGGAACTCGTTGATGGCACCGCATTCGTCGGCCTCGAAATGCGACAAACCGACGTAGCGCAGGCGATCGAATGCCACGACCGTGCCGATGGCCTGGCTGACCAGCGGAAACAGCTTCCGTGGCCCGGTGTGAAAAAGCAGCGACTCGTCATCGACGACCAGATACTGGTTGAAGCTGAAGCGCAGCCCCCCGGGCAGGTCGACCGGCGTGTTGATGCGGTAGATGGCCGGAGCGACTTCCTGGATGTTCGTGCCGGTCTGCGGGTTTGTGATCATGGTGGTCTCCTGTTGATGACTGCAGGATGTGTCACCACCAGCGAAAGCGTTACAGATGCTTTTGTTCAGTGGCGCTCGCGTTCCTGCCCTTCATGCTTTCAACCACGCACCCCGAGCCCGGCGCCGCCGACGAGATCGAGTCCCGGCTCGCCTGCCGCATTGCCGGCGCCGCGCCCGGCGGTGACCCGCAGGCGGAGGGTGAGTTCTATCGCCTGATGGCCCCGCGTGTGCGCCGCTATGGTCTGCGCCATCTGCGCGACCGCCATGCCGCAGACGACCTGATGCAGCAGGTGATGGTCTTGACGATCGAGCATCTGCGGCATCACAGAGTGCTCGAAACCGCGCGGGTGGTTTCGTTCGTGTTCGGCGCCTGCCGCATGACCGTGTTGCAGATGCGGCGTGGCGAGCAGCGCAGGCAAGATCTGCTGCATGACAACGCCGACATGCTGGGCATCGCCGACATCGCCGTGGCGCCCAGGCTGGACCATGTGCGCGTCACCAGCTGTCTCGAAGGCCTGCCGGAACGCGAGCGATCGGTGCTGGTGATGAGCTTCTACGCCGAACTGCCGGCCGCCGAAGTCGGCGATTCGCTCGGACTGACGCCAGGCAACGTGCGCGTGCTGCGTCACCGCGGCATCGCCAGATTGCGCGATTGCGTCAACGGCGCACGGAGCGTTTCATGAAACCATCGTGGCGAAGCCCGCACCTGCCCTTCGACAGCCTGGTGGCGTACTGGCTCGGCGAAGGCAACGACACCGAAAGCATCGACCAGCATCTTCTGGCCTGCGACAGCTGCGGCACCTTGTTCGACGAGCTTGTGGCCCTGGCCCAGGGCGTGCATCGGGCGTTCGCGGACGGCCTGGTGAATGTGTTCGTCAGCGACGCGTTCGTAGCTCGTCTGGTCGAGCGCCGGATGCGCGTGCGCGAGTACCGCGTTCCTTACAACGGCCACGTCAACTGCAGCGTCGCGCCCGACGACGAGTTCCTCGTCGGTCGAATGCAAGCACCGCTGCAAGGCGTGAGCCGGGTCGATGTCGCCATCCGCCTGTCGCTGGCCGACGACGAGCAGTGGGTAGACGATGTGCCTTTCGACGCCGTCCGAGGCGAGGTGCTGATCGCACCCAAGCTCGTCGCGATGCGGCAGATGCCGACACACGACATGCACATTCGATTGCTGGCCCGAGACGACGACGGTCACCGCGAGATCGGCCACTACACCTTTCATCACCAGGCCTGATCCGCTCCTCCATGGGCTCGCCATCGAACACCCGCGGCGAGCGTGGTGGCACGCCAGCGCGGGCTAAACTCCCTGCGCATCACCGACCACGACATCGCGTTCCATGCGCAAACAGTTTCTCTTTCTCTTGTTCGTGTTGCTGGCGCTGTCTGGCTGCGCAGCGCTGACAGGCAACGACCCGCTGAAGGTCACGCTGGCCGGCATCGAAGCGCTGCCTGGCCAGGGCATGGAAGTGCGCATGTCGGTGAAGCTGCGGGTGCAGAACCCGAACGAAACGCCGGTGAACTACGATGGGGTGGCGCTCGACCTGGAATTGCGTGGCCAGGATTTCGCCAGCGGCGTCAGCGATGTGCGGGGCAGCGTGCCACGATTCGGCGAAACGGTGCTGGTGGTGCCGGTCACGGTATCCGCGCTGGCCTTGCTGAAACAGGCGTTGTCCTTCGCCAGCGGCAACAACTCGAAGTTCGATTTTGTCGCCCGCGGCAAACTGTCCGGCGGCGCGTCGGGCGCGACACGCTTCGAGACCCGCGGCGAATTCGACTTGCCGGCCGGATTTGCCGGTGCGGCCGGTCCATCGCCACGCGACTGATCGCGCAGATGCAGGACATCGATCGCCGCAGCGGCGACGGCCCGCTGGCGCGCCCGATTCGCAGCTTCGTGCTGCGCGCCGGGCGCATGGGGCCGGGGCAGCAGCGTGCGTTGGCGGAACTGGGTCCGCGCTTCATACTGCCCTTTGCGCCGCAGCGTCTGGACCTTGCGCAGGCCTTCGGTCGCGATGCGTCTGCCGTGCTCGAAATCGGCTTCGGCATGGGCGACGCCACCGCGCAGGTGGCCGCGGCAGCGCCGGGCAGCGACTTCATCGGCATCGAGGTACATGCGCCCGGCGTGGGCGCATTGCTCAAGCGCATCGGCGAACTGGGTTTGACAAACCTGCGGCTGATCCAGCACGACGCGGTCGAGGTGCTGGATCAGATGATCGCGCCGGACTCGCTGGCCGGCGTGCACATCTGGTTTCCCGACCCCTGGCACAAGAAGCGGCACCACAAGCGACGGCTGATCCAGCCCGGCTTCGTGTCGCTGCTGGCGACGCGGCTGGCGCCCGGAGGCTACCTGCACTGCGCCACCGACTGGTTGCCCTATGCCGAGCAGATGCTCGCGGTGCTTTGCGCCGATCCGGCGCTGTGCAACACGGCGGAAGGCTTCGCGCCCCGTCCCGCGTGGCGTCCGCAGACCAAGTTCGAAGCACGCGGACTGAAGCTCGGCCACGGCGTGTGGGACCTGCTGTTCCGCCGCGCCTGAGCCGGGCTCAGGCCGCCGCGCGATATGGCTCCTCGAAGTCGAGGAAGTCGTGTTCGGCCAACGCATCGGCCACCCAGGCCGCCACGCCCGGCGAGGCCCAGACCCGATCGGCGTAGGCCTGAACGTTCGACGGCAACGGCAGCGCATAACAGTGCACGCGCGCCACCACCGGCGCAAAGTAGGCATCGGCGGCACCGAAGTCCCCGAACAAGAAGGGCCCGCCACTGTGCGCCAGCGCCTCGCTCCACATCGCCACGATGCGCTGCAGGTCGTGCCGAACTGCCGGCTGCTCGGCCAGCAACCGCGCACCCACCTCGGGCAGGCTGGCTTCGATGTTCATCGGGCAATGCTGGCGCAACGCGCCGAAGCCCGCATGCATCTCGGCACACAGGCTGCGCGCGCGTGCACGATCACGTGCATCGCCGGGCCAGATGGTGTGGCCCGGCAGCAATTCGGCCACGCGCTCGGCGATGGCCAGCGTGTCCCACACCGCGAAGCCATCTTCCAGCAGCACCGGTACACGCGCGGCCGGCGTGTAGCGTGCCAGCTCGGCGTAGAAGGCCGAATCGGCGTTGAAGTCGAAACGCAGCTTGATCTCGTCGAAACACAGGCCGAAGTGGCGCATCAGCACCCAGGGCCGCATCGACCATGATGAATAGTTCTTGTTGCCGATCACCAGTTGCCGCATGGCCGTGTCCTCCTGTTGCGCTGCCTCACGCGCTCCACTCGACCATGCCGGTCCACGCGGTGATCAACACCACCGCACCGAAGCCGATGCGGTACCAGGCGAAGGGCACGAAGTCGTGCGTGGCGATGTAGCGCAGCAACCAGCGCACGCACAGCCAGGCGCTGACGAACGAGAACAGCAAACCCACGCCGAACAGCGGCAGGTCGGCCACGCTCAGCAGCGCACGCTCCTTCAGCAGGCTGTAGGCACCGGCGCCGATCAGCGTCGGAATCGCCAGGAAGAAGCTGAAATCGGTGGCCGCCTTGCGGCTCAGGCCGAGCAGCATGCCGCCGATGATGGTCGCGCCAGAGCGGCTGGTGCCGGGAATCATCGCCAGGCATTGCACCAGGCCGACCTTGAGTGCGTCCCAGGGGGTCATCTGGTCCACGTCGTCGATGCGCACCGCACGCTTTTGGCGGCGCTCGGCCCAGATGATGATGAAGCCGCCGACGATGAAGGCACTGGCCACCACGGTGGGGTTGAACAAGTGCGCCTTGATGGCCTTGCCGAAGAGCAGGCCCAGCACCACCGCGGGCACGAAGGCGATGAGCACGTTCAATGTGAAGCGACGCGCGCGCGGCTGCGAGCCCAGCCCGGCGGCGGTCTCGCGCAGCCGCTGCCAGTACACGATGATCACGGCGAAGATGGCGCCGGTCTGGATGGCAATGTCGAAGACCTTGGCCTTCTCGCCGGTGAAATCGAGCAGCGACGCCGCGAGGATCAGGTGCCCCGTCGAGGAGATCGGCAGGAACTCGGTGAGCCCCTCGACCACGCCCATGATCACGGCCTTGGTCAGCAGCAGGATATCCAACGCAACTCGCCCTTCGGCAGCCGCGCTGCCCGTTCGAAGCGGCGCATGATACGGGGCTAGCTGGGCTTGGCCGGTTCCGCGGGCACGGGTGGCATCGGCTCGATCTGAATTTCGACGCCCAATGGCGTGACACGCAGAGCGCCAGGCTGCACGCCGGCACGGCGCATCAGCTCGAGCTGCTCCGGCTTGACGCGGTACACGGCATAGTTGTCGAGCAGCCGCGCCACGATCGGCGCTGCCGACCGCAGCATCTGCGGGTCGAGCTGGCCCGTGGCGCCCTGCCCTGCGTCGAAGACCACACGCTCCAGGCGCGGCTGCGTCAGGCGCACGCTGGCGTCCTTGGCGGCATAGCGCAGCCCGAAGCTCAAGTCCAGCAGCCCGGCAATCTGCTGCGCCGAGGCCGGATCGTTGATCTGCATGTTCAGGTCGGCGCCCAGGCGGTTGTCCTGCGGCAGCAAGCGCAAGACCGGCATGGCCAGTTCGAACTCGAGCACATCGAGCAAGCGGCGCTTCATCGGGAAGCGGCGTGCCAGCGCGGCATCGATCTGCGACAGGCCGATGGTGAAACTGTCCGGTCCGAGCCAGGCGGCCAGCGCCGGAAAGGCCGGTGCGAGCAGGCTCCACCCCAGCGCGCGGCGGATACGGTTCACGCTACTCATAGCGCAGCGCCTGGATCGGCAACAGCGAAGCGGCGCGGCGCGCCGGATAGAAGCCGAAGAACACGCCCACGGCGGCCGAGAAGCCCACCGCCAGCAGGATCGAGTCCGCCGACATCAGCACCTGCCAGCCGGCGAAGTGGCCGATGGCCCAGGTGGCCATCAGGCCGAGCACGATGCCGATGGCGCCGCCTACCAGGCTCAGCGTCACGGCCTCGATCAGGAATTGCCCGAGGATGTCGCGCGAGCGTGCACCCACCGCCATGCGCAGGCCGATCTCGCGCGTGCGCTCGGTCACGCTGACGAGCATGATGTTCATGATGCCGATGCCGCCCACCACCAGGCTCACGCCAGCCACCGCGGCCAGCAGCATGGCCATGACGCGGCTCGATTCCTCCTGCGCTTGCAGCATCTCGGTCAGGTTGCGGATGCTGAAATCATCGTCGGCGCCGGTCTGCGTGCGATGCCGCTGGCGCAGCAGCAGGCGGATGTTCTCGGTGGCCTCGGCCATGCTCTGCCCTTCGCGCACCTTGACGCTGACCGCCTGCACCCGCTTCACCCGTCCCGCGCTCATGCCCTGCACTCGGTAGCGGTAGGTGGACAGCGGCACCACGATGACATCGTCCTGGTCCTGCCCCATCGAGTTCTGGCCCTTGCGCCCGAGCACGCCGATGATGCGTAGCGGCACCTTGCGCACGCGCACCACCTGGTCGATCGGATCGGCGTCGCCGAACAACTGCGTCGCCACGGTCTGGCCGATCACCGCCACCTTCGCCGAGCCGGCCATCTCGGCGGCCTCGAAACTGCGCCCTTCGGCAATCGGCCAATCGCGTACTTCCAGATACTCGGGCGTGGTGCCGAAGATCGACGTGCTCCAGTTGGCGTTGGCCGCCACCACCTGGGCGCCGGTGCGCAGGCTCGCCGCGGCGGCCTGCACCTCCGGCACCTCGCTGCCGATGGCCTTTGCATCCTCCTCGGTCAGGCTCTGTCCCGTCTGCGCGCCCAGGCGCAGGCCGCCGGCCGTCACGGCCCCGGGCAGCACCAGCATGATGTTCGAGCCGAGGCTCTTGATTTGCTCCTCGACGCGCTTTTGCGCGCCACCACCCACAGCGATCATCGTGATCACCGCGGCCACGCCGATGATGATGCCCAGCATCGTCAGCATGCTGCGCAACCAGTTGGTGGCCAGAGCACGCAGCGCCGAGCGCACGGCGGTCCACAGGTTCATGATTCGACGGCCTGGGTCATGCCGATTCCAGCGCCGGCCTGCACCGCGTCCTCAAGCACAAGGCCATCGCGGAAGACGATGCGTCGGCGCGCCCACGCGGCAATGTCGTGCTCATGCGTGACGACGACGATGGTCATGCCCTGCGCATTCAGCTCGGCGAGCAGTTGCATGATGTCCTGCGAGGTCTGTGTGTCCAGCGCGCCGGTCGGTTCATCGGCCAGGATCAGGGCCGGATGGTTCACCAGTGCGCGCGCGATGGCCACGCGCTGCTGCTGGCCGCCCGACAGCTCGGCCGGCGTGTGTGCGGCGCGCTCGGACAGCCCCACGCGCTGCAACGCGGCGAGCGCACGTTCGCGTCGCTCGGCGGGCTTGACGCCGGCATAGACCATCGGCAGTTCGACGTTTTCCACGGCGCTGGTGCGCGGCAGCAGGTTGAACTGCTGGAACACGAAGCCGATGCGCCGGTTGCGGATCGATGCCAGCTGGTCGCCGCCCATGTTCTCGACCTCCTCGCCGGCGAGGTGCAAGGTGCCGGCGCTGGGCCGGTCGAGGCAGCCGAACATGTTCATCAGCGTGCTCTTGCCCGACCCCGATGCACCCATGATGGCCACGAACTCGCCGTCGTCGATGGACAAGGACACGCCGCGCAGCGCGTGCACCACCTCCTCGCCCATGCGGTAGTTCTTCTCCAGCGAACGGGCCACTATCAGCGCCACGGCCTGCGATCTCAGAATGGCCGCGGCCCGCCGGCCGGGCGCGCTGCCGCCGCTCCGTTGACCACCGCGGTGATCACCGTGGCGCCTTCGACGAGCACGTCCGCATCCGGCGAACCCGGGGGCACGATGAGCTCGGTCATCGTGCCGTCGCTGATGCCCAGGCGCACGCTGTAGGCGCGCGGCTTGCCGTCGGCATGCAGCAGGTAGATGCGGCCGCGCGAGCTGCCGCGCCCCGCCAACTCAGTCTGCAGGGCCTGATAGCGGTCCGCCTGCGCGGGGTTCAATCGGGTCGCGACCTGCGCACGCATGTCGGCAAGGATGCGCTCGCGTGCCTTCGCACGCTCCCCCTCGGGCAGATTGCGAAGTTCGGCAAAGCGTGGACGTTGCGCCGCATAGATGGCGTCGATCTGGTCCGCCTGGGCCTGACTCAGACGCAGTTCGTCGAACAAGCGCTGCCGCACCTCGAGCAGCGGACCGGGCGCGGCCACGGCGGGCGCGGCCACTGCGCGAGCGTCAGCGGCGCCACCCTCAGCGCCTGCCGGGAGCGCAGGTCTCACCGAAGCCGCGGTTTGCGCACCGGCTGCCGATGCCTTGGCCGCGGCAGTGCGTGGCACGGCCTGCGGTGGCGGCGAGGGCGGGGCCGCAGCCGCCGACGGTGCAGATGCCATTCGCGACGCGGCCTGGGCCTGCAATTCCTTGTAGCGCTCACGCTGCGCTGGCGTCAGGAAGACATTCACGCGCTCGCGCAGCTCGGCCGTCAGCTTGTCGCGGGCGGCAGCGCGCTGCTCGTCCGGCAGTTCGCGCAGGGCAACGAAGCCCGGCCGCAGCTCTGCCAGCACGGCGTCCAGCTTGGTCTGCTGCGCCGCATCGAGGTCCAGACCCTCGACCAGGCGCGCGCGCACCCCACCACCGGGCGCGGCCACCTGCGCAAATGCGCTGGGCAGCCAGCCGAAGCCTGGCGCGGCACTGGTGCGTGCCGCTGGCGCCGACGCCGCGGGCTCGACACCGGCGATGCGCACGCGCAGTGCCGCGTTGGGAAGCTTGAGCACGTTGTCGCGCGTGTCGGTGATGATGCGCACGTTGGCGGTCATGCCCGGCAGCATCATCGAACCCGGGTTGGCGAAGCCCACCACCACGGTGTAGGACACGACGTTCTGCGACGACACCGCTGCCTTTCGCACCTGGCGTACCGCACCGTCGAAACTGCGTCCCGGGAAGGCGTCGATGGTGAAGCTGACCTTCAGGCCGTCGCGCACGCGCGAGATGTCGGCTTCGTCGATGGCCGCCTCGACCTGCATGTCCGACAGGTTGCGCGCAATCACGAACAGCTCGGGCGCCTGCAGGCTCGCCGCCACCGTCTGGCCGACCTCGACGCTGCGTTTGATGACGATGCCGGCCACCGGCGAGCGGATCTGCGTGCGTTCCAGGTCGACGCGCGCCTGCTGCAACTGGGCTTCGCGCTGCTTGACGATGGCGGCGGCGTTCTGCACCTGGGCACGCGACACGTCCACCTGGGCCATCGCCACCTTCGCGCTTTCGACCAGCGACGCGGTCCTGGCCTTGGCGGTGTCCAGTTCCGCCGGCGAAATGAAATTCTGCACCAGCAGGTCCTGCTTGCGCTTCTCGTCGCGCTGTGCTTCGGCGACATCACCTTGCGCCCGGTTCACCTGTGCCAGCGCGCTTTGCACATTGGCCTGGGCCGTCAGCACCGAGGCGCGCGCAGCCTCGACATCGGCTGCGGACTGGCGCACGCGGTATTCGAAGGTTTCCGGGTCCAGGCGCGCAATCAATTGACCTTGCCGGACCTCGCTGTTGAAGTCGACGAACAACTCCTTGATCTGCCCCGAAACCTGCGAGCTGACCTGCACCTGCGTGACTGGAGTGACCGTGCCGGTAGCCGACACCGCAGACTGCAGTTCACCGCGCTCGATCTTGGCGGTGCGGTAGCTGGCTGTCGGTTCGGCCACGCGCACAAAACCCCACCACGCAGCGCCGCCCAGGGCGGCGAGGATCACTGCGGCGCCCAACCAACGCGTTGTTTTCATGCGGCGATTCTAGGCAAGCCACCCCCACCGCCTCGTCGCAGGGAATTGGCTTTGCGATTCTTTACCGGCCACCCGCTGCCCCGTTGCTGCAGCCATCGGCTACATTAATGACCGAAAAGTCATTAAGAGTATGCCCAGTCTCGTCACCGCCCCGCCGCGCCATCGGCGCAAGGAATCCCGTCCGCAGGAACTGCTCGATGCGGCGCTGGCCTTGTTCGTCGAAAAGGGCTTTGCAGCCACGCGCAGCGAGGAGGTGGCGGCGCGCGCCGGCGTGTCAAAGGGCACGCTGTATCTGTACTTCCCGAGCAAGGCAGAGCTGTTCAAGGCGGTGGTGCGAGGCAACCTGTCGGCGCTGATCGCCCAAGGCCAGCAGCTGGCCGAGCAGTTCGAAGGCCCAAGCGCACTGCTGCTGCACCAGTTGATGCACACCTGGTGGCAGCGTGTGGGCAGCACACCGGCAGGCGGCATCTTCAAGATCATCGTCGCCGAGGTGCGCAACTTCCCGGAGCTGGCACAGTTCTATCGCGACGAGGTCGTGATCCCGGCGCATCGCGTTGTCGCCCGCACATTGCAGCGCGGCATCGAGCGCGGCGAATTCCGCGCGGTGCCGGTGAACGAGACCACGCACACGCTGATTGCGCCCATGCTTTTTCTTGCGCTGCACCGGCATTCGATCGGCGCCTGCGCGGCGATGCAACCCGAGCTCGATCCGGCCGCGCTGATCGATGCGCAGTTCGACCTGATGCTGAACGGCCTGCAACCGCGCGCAACGCGCGCCGCGCGAAGGAACGTGGCATGAAGCGCTGGGCAAAAGTGATGCTGGGGCTGCTGGCCGTGGCGGCACTGGGTGTCGGTCTCAGCCGTTTCATGGCGACGCGCACCGCCCAGCAGGTGCCGGTCGCCAACGCCGCCAAGGCCCCGGTGGTACTGGAACTGGCGCCCACCGACCTGGTCACTGTACGCGTGGACGAATTGGCGCGCACGCTGGAGGTGTCCGGAAGCCTGGTGGCGGTGAACAGCGCCTTCGTCAAGGCGCGCGTCGCGGCCGAGGTCAAGTCGGTGGCCGTGCGTGAAGGCGACAGCGTGCGCCCCGGACAATTGCTGGTGCAACTGGATACGACCGAATTCGATTGGCGTTTGCGCCAGGCCGACCAGCAGGCCCAGGCCGCGCGCGCGCAACTGGAAATCGCACAACGCGCGCTGCAGAACAACAAGTCGCTGATGGCACAGGGCTTCATTTCGGCCACGGCGATGGAAAACGCCGTCTCCACCGAAGCCGGAGCCCAGGCCACTTTGCAGGCGGCCATCGCAGGCGTGGAACTGGCGCGCAAGTCGCGCGGCGATGCCACCGTCGTCGCGCCGATTGCCGGGCAGATTGCGCAGCGCCTGGTGCAACCTGGCGAGCGTGTGCCGGTGGACGCGCGACTGCTGGAAATCGTCGATCTGGCGCGGCTGGAACTGCAGGCCAGCGTTCCCCCTGAAGAGGCCGGTCGCCTGCGCGTGGGCGCCGATGCGAAGCTGAAGGTCGATGGCATCGACGGCGATGTGCTGGCACGGGTGGCACGCATCAACCCCACGGCGCAGGCCGGATCGCGCAGTGTGCTCGCCTACCTGGAACTGCAGTCGAATCCGGCGCTGCGCCAGGGCCTGTTCGCGCGCGGCAGCATCGAACTGGAGCGCCGCAAGGCACTGGCCTTGCCGCTGAGCGCGGTGCGCAACGATCTGGCGCAGCCCTATGCCCTGAAGCTGCAGGGCGACCGTGTGGGACAACAGTTGTTGAGCCTGGGGTCCCGCGGTCAGACCGGCGCCGGCGAAGCGGTCGAGGTGCTGCAGGGCCTGGCCGAAGGCGACAGGGTGCTCGCCGGCAGCGTCGGCACGGTGCGCGACGGCACTGCGGTACGCGTGACCGGTGCCGCCGCCAGCGCGCCAGCTGCCAGCGCGACGCGCTAAAGACGGCAGCCCACGCCATGTGGTTCACCCGCGTCGCGATCGGCAACCCGGTGATGGCCGTGATGGTCATGATGGCCTTCGTGGTGCTGGGCCTGTTCTCGTACCAGCGGCTCAAGGTGGACCAGTTTCCGGACATCGACTTCCCGACAGTGGTGGTGCAGATCGACTACCCCGGCGCCGCGCCGGAGATCGTCGAGAACGAGGTCACGCGCAAGCTCGAGGAGGCCATCAACACCGTGGCCGGCATCAACCAGTTGTCCTCGAGATCCTACGAAGGCTATGCGCTGGTGATCGCGCAGTTCAACCTGGACATGGACGGGCGCAAGGCCGCCGATGACGTGCGCGAGAAGGTGGCCGCACTGCGCCCGCTGCTGCGCGACGAGGTGGAGGATGCACGCGTCTCGCGCTTCGATCCGGCGAGCCGGCCGATCTTCTCGCTGGCGCTGACCTCGCCCGATGACCAGCGTAGCCAGCAGGACCTGAGCACCTATGCCGACCAGGTGGTGCGGCAAAGGCTGGAGAACGTGCGCGGCGTGGGTTCGGTGACGCTGGTCGGTGCGCGCAAGCGCGAGATCAACATCTACCTGCGCCCGGCGGCGATGGACGCGCTGGGCATCGGCGTGGAGCAGGTCATGGTCGCCGTGCGTGCCGACAACCAGGAGCTGCCGGCCGGCACCCTGCGCTCGCGCGACGCGGAACAGGTGCTGAAGATCGATGCACGCATCCAGCGGCCCGAGGACTTCAAGCAGATCATCGTGGCGCGCAAGGGCGGCGCCGCGGTGCGGCTGGGGCAGTTGGCCGAGATCGTCGACGGGCCCGAGGAGATCGAGAACCTGGCTCTATACAACGGCCAGCGCACGCTGCTGCTGGAGGTGCGCAAGTCGCAGGGCGAGAACACCATCGACGTCGTCGACGGCCTGAATGCGGTGGCCGCCCAACTGCGCCGGCAACTTCCGCCCGGAATGGCGCTCGATGTGGTGCGCGACAACTCGCGGCCGATCCGGGTCTCGGTAAAGAACGTGCAGCGCACGTTGATCGAAGGCGCGCTGCTCACGGTGGGCATCGTCTTCCTGTTCCTGAACTCCTGGCGTTCGACCGTCATCACCGGGCTGACATTGCCGATATCGCTGATCGGCACCTTCCTGGTGATGTACATGTTCGGCTTCTCGATCAACATGGTCACGTTGATGGCACTGAGCCTGTGCGTGGGCCTGCTCATCGACGATGCCATCGTCGTGCGCGAGAACATCGTGCGCCATGTTCAGATGGGCAAGAGCGCGCACGACGCGGCGCTCGAGGGCACGCAGGAGATCGGCCTGGCGGTGCTGGCGACGACGCTGTCGATCGTCGCCGTGTTCCTGCCCATCGGCTTCATGGGCGGCATCATCGGCAAGTTCTTCCATGAGTTCGGCATCACCATCGTGTCCGCGGTGCTGATCAGCATGTTCGTCAGCTTCACGCTCGACCCGATGCTGTCCAGCATCTGGCACGACCCGGCGATCCACGCTGAAGGCACGCCGAACGCGCGCAAGAGCGGGTATGACCGCAGCATCGGCCGCCTCACCGGCGCGGTGGATGCATTTGCGCATTGGCTGGGCCGGATGTACGAGTCGATCCTGACCTGGTCGCTGAAGCACAAGCTGGCCACGCTGGCGGTGGCCGGCTCGACCTTCGCCGCCAGCTTCGCGCTGCTGCCGCTGGTGGGCACCGAGTTCGTGCCCAAGGCCGACTACTCCGAGACACTCATCAACTTCTACACGCCGGTGGGTTCGTCGCTCGAACTGACCGAGGCGCGCACGCGCCAGGTGGAGCAGATCGTGCGCGAGCAGCCCGAGGTGCGCTACACCGTGGCGACGATCAACACCGGGCAGGCGCTGGGCCGCAACCAGGTGCAGATCTACGTGCGCCTGGTCGACCGGCAGCAGCGGCGCCTGAATGTCGACCAGATGTCGGTGCCGCTGCGCCAGCGCCTGGCCGCAGTGCCGGGCATCACCGTGACCCATGTCGGTCTGCTCGACGCGGTCGGTGCGGGCAAGCCGCTGCAGGTGTCGCTGCAGGGCCCTGACCTGCGCGAACTGGAGCGCCTGACCGCGCAGCTGATGCCGCGGCTGCGCGCCGTGCCCGGCCTGGTCGATCTGGACACCAGCTCCAAGCCGAACAAGCCCGAGGTGTCGATCACCGTGAAGCGCGATGCGGCCTCCGACGCCGGCCTGGGCGTGGGCAGCATCACCAGCGCGCTGCGCGCATTGGTGGCCGGCCAGACGCTGGGCAACTGGCGCGCCGATGACGATCAGAACTACGACGTCAAGGTGCGGCTGGCGCCGGAGTCGCGCAATGCCCGTGCCGACATCGAAAGGCTCGGCCTGACGGTCGGCGCGAATGCCGACGGTACACCGCGCATCGTGCGCCTGTCGCAGGTGGCCACGGTGAGCACTTCTAGCAGCGCCAACCAGATCAACCGCCGCGACATGAGCCGCGAGGTCGAGATCACCGCCAACGCCTCGGGCCGCGCCGCGGGCCAGGTGGCGGCCGACATCCGTTCCGTGCTCGACACAGTCGCCTTCCCGCCGGGCTACAGCTACCGCTTCGGCGGCTCTACCAAAGACATGCAGGAGAGTTTTGCCTACGCGGTGCAGGCGCTGGCGCTGGGCGTGATCTTCATCTACATGATCCTGGCCAGCCAATTCAAGAGCTTTCTGCAACCGCTGGCGCTGATGAGTTCGCTGCCGCTGACGCTGATCGGCGTGGTCCTCGCGCTGCTGCTGTTCCGCTCCACGTTGAACATCTTCTCGATCATCGGCGTGGTCATGCTGATGGGCCTGGTGACGAAGAACGCGATATTGCTGATCGACTTCGCGATCCGCTCGCGCGAGGCCGGCATGGAACGCAGCGCCGCCCTGTTGCATGCCGCGCATGTGCGACTGCGCCCGATCCTGATGACCACGCTGGCAATGATCTTCGGCATGCTGCCGCTGGCGTTGGCGTTGACCGAGGGCTCGGAGCAGCGTTCGCCGATGGGCCAGGCGGTGATCGGCGGCGTCATCACCTCCTCGCTGCTGACGCTGGTCGTGGTACCGGTGGTGTACTGCTACCTCGATGACCTGTCGAGCTGGGCACGGCGCCGCTTTTTCGGCAACGCCGGCCCGGTCGACGCAGCCCATAGAATTTGAGCCAGGCGGCGCTACCGGTGCCGTGGAGCCGCGCATGAACATCGAACAAGCCCGATTCAACATGATCGAGCAGCAGATCCGCCCCTGGGATGTGCTGGACCCCGCCGTGCTGTCGCTGCTGGCCGAGCTCAAGCGCGAGGATTTCGTGCCCTCGGCCTACCGGTCCTTGGCCTTCGTGGACATGGAGGTACCGCTGCCCGAGGGCCAATGCATGCTGGCGCCGCGTGTCGAAGCCCGGCTGCTGCAGGAACTGCAACTGCAGCGCCACGAAAGCGTGCTCGAAGTCGGCGCCGGCTCGGGCTTCATGGCCGCACTGCTGGCCCACCGCGCGCGCCGCGTCATCAGCCTGGACACGCGCGAGGTGCTGGTGCGCATGGCACAGGACAACCTGCGCAAGGCGGCGGTGCTGAATGTCACGGTGCGCTGCGCCGACGGCGCTTTGGGCTGTCGCGGCGATGCGCCCTTCGACGCGATCGTGCTGTCTGGATCGGTGGCCCAAATTCCCAGGACGCTGCTGCAGCAGTTGAAGGTCGGAGGGCGCCTTGTGGCGGTTGTCGGCGACGAACCGGTCATGCGGGCGCAGTTGCACACCCGTGTGGACGACGACGCCTGGTCGCAAGTCGACCTGTTCGATACGCTGGCGCCACGCTTGACGGGCTTCGAGCAAGCCGATCGCTTCAGCTTCTGAGGTTGGCGTGTCGCGTGTGCTGCGTGCCACGCCCGATTCAAATGTGCGCGTGCCGCGAGGCGCGAAAACAAGCACTGCACGGTGTTATAAGAATCTCCGACCGTCGTATGGCATTGGCCACGCGTGTGCGGACTCCGCAAGACAGCCCCATTTGCACCTGGTAGAACAAGATGACACCCAAGCGCACTCTATTGCCGGCAACGCGCCTGCTGCTGGGCTCGTGGCTGCTGGCGCTGAGCCTGGTCGGCACGGCCCAAAGCCAGAGCCTCAAAGAACTCTACGAGGCCGCGCGCGTCTACGATGCCACCTACCAGGCGGCACGAGCCCAGGCCGAGGCGGCGGAGTACAAGGCGGCCCAGGCCGAGGGCCTGACCCTGCCCACGGTCTCCGCCAACGCCAAGGGCGTGGCCACGCAGGTCACCTTGCCACGCGGCAACAGTGGCGACAACAACGCACTGCAGGGTGGCCTGAATGGCCGCCTGCCGCTGTTCAACCGGGCCAATGACGCCACCATCTCGCAGGCCAGGGTGGCGCTGGTGGCCTCGAAGGCGGAGCTGGAATCGGCCGAGCAGGATCTGATCATCCGCATCGCCCAGGCCTACTTCGATGTGCTGGCCGCGCGCGATACGGCCAAGCTCACGCGGGTGAGCAAGGCCGCCATCCTGGAACAGCTGGCCTCGGCGAAACGCAACTTCGAGGTCGGCACCGCGACCATCACCGACACACGCGAAGCGCAAGCGCGCGCCGACCTGGCCTCGGCACAGGAAATCGCCGCCGACATCGAGCTGCGCAACCGGCGCATCGCGCTGGGCACGCTGGTGGGGCGGCGCGACATCGAGCCCTACTCTCTGGCGACGCCGGTGGTGCTGCCGGCGGTCGCGCCAGACAACGTCGAGGAATGGGTGAATACCGCCGACACGGTGCATCCGCAGGTGATCCGCTCGCGCAGCGCCTACGAAGTGGCGCAGCTCGAAGTCAACAAGGCCAAGGCCGGCGAACTGCCCACCGTGGATGCGGTGGCCTCGCTGGGCGCGAACTACGCCAGCGGCGACTCGATCATCCCCGGCACCACGCGCAGCGGCTCGGTCGGCATCGAGCTGAACTGGCCCTTGTACACCGGCGGCATCGTGCAGAACCGCATCAAGGAAACCGGTTCGCTGGCGCAGCGCTCGCGCGACGAACTGGACAACACGCGCCGCACCGTGGCACAGAACACGCGCGTGGCCTTCTTCACGGTGCAATCGGGCGAGGCGCTGGTCAAGGCGCTGGAGGCGGCCGAGGCCTCGAGCCTGCTGTCGCTGGAAGCCACGACGCTGGGCTACAAGGTCGGCGTGCGGGTCAACATCGACGTGCTGAACGCGCAGACACAGCTGTTTCAGACGCAGCGCGACCTGTTCAAGTCGCGCTACGACGTGCTCGTCGGCAGCCTGCGACTGCGCCAGGCGTCGGGCCAGTTGACCGAAAACGACCTGGGCGCAGTGAACCGGCTGCTGCAGAAGTAGCGCCGCGCATCACTCATTGCGCTCGCACGTCGAGCACCGCCAGCACTTCCGTGGCCATGCGCTGGCCGGCACCGCGATGCGCGCCGGCAAAGGCGAAGGCACGCTGCGCCCATTCATTGCGCGCCGGGTTGCGCGCCAGAGCTACCGCACGGGCCACGCCTTCGTCGATATCCACCACGCGCAGCGCAGCCCCGGCAGCCAGTGACAGCTCGGCCGCTTCGCTGAAGTTGTAGGTGTGTGGCCCCATCACCAGCGGGCAACCGCAGGCCGCCGCCTCGATCAGGTTCTGCCCGCCCAGGCGCGCGAAACTGCCGCCCAGCAGGGCCACGTCGGCCGCAGCGTAGTAAAGCGGCATTTCACCGAGCGAGTCGCCGAGCCAGACATCGGCCTGCAGTGCGTCGTGCGGCGGCAGCGCGCCCCAGCTGCTGCGCCGGCGCAGCGTGAAACCGACATCCTCGACCATCGCCGCCACGGCATCGAAGCGCTGCGGATGGCGCGGCACCAGCAGCAGCAGCGGACGCGGCGCGTCCAGCGCCGACCAGGCCTGCAGCAGCGGCATTTCCTCCCCGTCGCGCGTGACCGCGGCCAGAACCACCGCGCGGGCCAATTGCTGGCGCCATTGCAGGCCGCGTGCCAGCAGCTTGGGATTCGGATCGACATCGAACTTCAGATTGCCGCAGACGCGCACATCGACCGCGCCGGCCGCGCGCAGGCGCCGCGCATCGGCCTCGGTCTGCGCCAGCACGGGCCGCAGCATGCCGGCCACCGGGCGGATGAGCGCCGCGATGCGCCGGCCCTTGGCCAGGCTCTTCTCGCTCAGCCGTGCATTGGCCAGCAGCATCGGTACACCCGCGGCATGCGCCTCGTGCAGCAGGTTCGGCCAGATCTCGGTTTCCATCAGGACACCGGCGCAGGGGCGGTGGCGGCGCAAGAAGCGACGCACCGCGCCGGGCGTGTCCCACGGCAGCCAGCATTGCGCATCACCAGGTTGAAGCAACACCGCACCGGCTTCGCGGCCGGTCGCCGTGCCATGGGTCAGCAGCAACCGCAGGCCGGGGCGTTGTTGCCGCAATGCGTCGATCAGCGCCGCTGCGGCCCTTGTTTCGCCCAGTGACACTGCATGCATCCACAACGCGCCGCCCGTCGCATCGCGTGGGCCGAAACCGAGGCGTTCCGCCATGGCCTGCCGGTACAAGGGCTCGCGCCGGCCACGCCACCACAAGCGCAGCAGATAGGCTGGCGTGACGACACGCAACAGCGTCGAGTAGGCGAAGCGCGCCAGCCAGCGCTTCATCGGTCACGCACCGCGACCGGCGGCCGAGGCCTCAATGCGCCGCCATGGCGATCTGCGCGTCGGGCTTCACCGCGCGCAAGGCGGCCATGAACTGCGCCTGGATGCGTGCCAGCGCAGCGGGGCTGTCGCCTTCGAAACGCAGCACCAGCACCGGCGTGGTGTTGGAGGCGCGCACCAGGCCGAAGCCATCAGCGAATTCGGCACGCAGCCCATCGATGGTGATGAGCTCGCTGGCGCCTTCGAAGCGCGACACCTCGCGCATCTTCTCGACCACGCTGTGGTGTTCGCCTTCGGCACAGGGCACGTTCAGCTCGGGCGTGCTGTGGCTGGTGGGCAGTGCGTTCAGTACGGCGCTCGGGTCCTTGGCGCGCGACAGGATCTCCAGCAGCCGCGCCGCCGTGTAGGTGGCATCGTCGAAGCCATACCAGCGCTCGCTGAAGAAGATGTGCCCGCTCATCTCGCCGGCCAGCGGCGCGCCACTTTCCTTGAGCTTGGCCTTCATCAGCGAATGCCCGGTCATCCACATCACCGGCACGCCCTTGGCGCGGCGGATGAGCGGCGCCAGGTGCATCGAGCATTTCACGTCGAAAAGGATCGACGCGCCGCGATGGCGCTTCAGCACATCACGGGCAAAGAGCATCAATTGCCGATCGGGGTAGATGATCTGCCCGTCGCGCGTGACCACGCCGAGGCGGTCGCCGTCGCCGTCGAAGGCCAGGCCGAGTTCGGCCCCGCTGCTTTGCACCACGCGGATCAGGTCGGCCAGGTTCTCGGGCTTGCTCGGGTCGGGGTGGTGGTTCGGGAAGTTGCCGTCGACCTCGCTGTACAGCTCGATCACCTCGTTACCCAGTGCGCGCAGGACGCCCGGCGCCGAGGCCCCGGGAATGCCATTGCCGCAATCGACCACGATCTTCATCGGCCGGGCCTGGCGGACATCGCCGACGATGCGTGCGCGGTATTCGGCAACGATGTCCATCGCTGCGCTGCGACCCACGCCCTGGGTATAGGCCTCGGCCTCGATGCGGCGGCGCAGGCCCTGGATCTCGGCACCATGGATGGCACGCCCGGCCAGCACCATCTTGAAGCCGTTGTAGTCCTTCGGGTTGTGGCTGCCGGTGACCTGGATGCCGCTGCGGCAACCGTGCTGCTCGCGCGTCGCCGCCACGTAGTACAACATCGGCGTCGTCACCGCGCCCAGGTCGACGACATCCAGGCCGGTCGAGGCCAGCCCGCGAATCAGCGCGGCCGAAAGCGCGGGCCCCGACAGCCGTCCATCGCGCCCGACGGCCACCGCACGTTCGCCCGCAGCGATGGCCTCGGAGCCGAAGGCCCGGCCCAGGTGCTCGGCAAAGGCATCGTCGATCGTGCGTCCGACGATGCCGCGGATGTCGTAGGCCTTGAACACGGACGGGTCAACCTGCATGGCGTGGTGCCTTTCAATGGCGGTGGGCGAATTGTAGGCAGCGGGCTGCGCCTGCCTGGGTGCCTGCCCGGGTACAGGAACAGGTCCGAAAACGGCGAGTCCGCCGTGCTGTGATGCCTATGATCCGGCGCATGGGACTGAACGACGACGCCGCCTACCTGGCCATCACCACACACGATGCGCGTTTCGACGGCCGGCTCTTTGTCGGTGTCGTTTCCACCGGTGTGTATTGCCGGCCGGTGTGCCGTGTGCGCACGCCCTTGCGTCGCAACTGCCGCTTCTTTGCCAACGCCGCCAGCGCCGAACAGCAGGGATTCCGCCCCTGCCTGCGCTGCCGGCCCGAACTGGCGCCGGGCCTGTCGCTGGTGGATTCGTCGACGGTGCTGGCCACGCATGCCGCCCGCCTGATCGAACAGGCCGCGCGACAGGGGGCGGCGCCGTCCATGCCGCAACTGGCGGGACGTCTGGGCGTCACCGATCGGCATCTGCGTCGCATCTTCCAGCAGGCGCACGGTGTGACACCGATCGACTATCTGAGCACGCAGCGGCTGCTGCTGGCCAAGCAACTGCTCACCGACACCGACATGCCGATCACGCAGGTGGCACTGGCCAGCGGTCATGGCAGCCTGCGGCGCTTCAACGCGGCCTTTGTGCAGCACTACCGCATGAACCCGAGCACGCTGCGCCAGCGGGCGGCACCACGACGCGGCCGCACTGCTGCCGACACGCCGGTCTTGCGGCTGGCCTATCGCCCACCCTACGACATCGATGGCGTGCTCGGCTTCCTGGCGCAGCGTTGCATGCCCGGCCTGGAAAGCGTCGATGGCCTGGAATGGCGGCGCACGCTGGCCTGGCCGCATCAGGGCGAGGTGCTGCAGGGCTGGATCCAGTGCCGTTTTTCGCCCCCGACGCACGAAGTGCATTTGAGGCTGGCGCCGGCCTTGCTGCCAGTGGTGGGTGCGATCATGCAACGGCTGCGCCATGCACTCGATCTGGACGCCGACCCGTCGATGATCGACCCCACGCTGGACGCGCTTCCGGTGGCGCCCCGCCCCGGCGTGCGTGTGCCGGGCGCCATGGATGGTTTCGAGATCGCAGCGCGCATCATCCTCGGGCAACAGGTCAGCGTGGCTGCGGCGCGCACGCTGGCGCGCCGTCTGGCCGCCGAGTTCGGCGAGGCCGTCGACACGCCCTTTGCCGACCTGAACCGCCTGTTTCCGAGCGCCCGGGCCATCGCCGCGGCCGACGCCGAGCGCATCGGACGCCTGGGCATCGTGCGCCAGCGCGTGCGCGCGCTCCAAGCCCTGGCCCGCGAAGTGGCCGACGGCCGCATCGAACTGAACCCAGCCGCAGCGCTGCAGCCGACGCTGGATGCGCTGCGCGCGCTGCCCGGCATCGGCGAATGGACGCTGCAGTTGGTCGCGATGCGCGTGCTGGCCTGGCCGGATGCCTTCGCCGCCAACGACATCGGTGTGCTTAACGCACTCGGCACGCGCAACGTGGCGCAGGTCGAGGCCGCAGCCGAGGCCTGGCGGCCCTGGCGCGCCTACGCGCTGATGCGACTTTGGTTGACCCTGGAGACCCAAGCATGATTCCGAAAAACCTGATTGCCCAAGCCCTGATCGACACCCCGCTCGGCCCGATGCGGGCCGCCGCCACGGCCAAGGGCCTGGCCGGCCTGTGGTTCGAGGGCCAGGCACACCATCCGGGCACCCTGGATGCTTCACACGATCCTCGGCAGCGCTTCATCGCGCAAGCACGCGACCAGTTGCTGCGTTACTGGGAGAACGCGGCGTCGGCACACTTCGACGTGGCGCTGGACGCACAGGGAACGCCATTTCAGCAGGCGGTCTGGCGTGCGCTGCTGGAGATCCCAAACGGCCACACCTGCAGCTATGGCGCGGTGGCGGCGCGCGCCGGTTCACCGCGGGCGGTGCGCGCCGCCGGTGCGGCCATCGGCCGCAACCCGCTGTCAATCATCGTGCCCTGCCACCGCGTGCTCGGCCAGGACGGCAGCCTGACCGGATACGCCGGCGGTCTGGACAGAAAGCGGGCCCTGCTGAGGATGGAAGGCGCGCCGACATGAAAGCAGGCGATGTCGCCGATCTGTTGCTGCTCGGCGCGCTGTGGGGGGGCTCGTTCCTGTTCATGCGCATGGCGGCGCCGGAATTCGGCGCGTTGCCATTGGCGGCGATGCGCGTGGTCGGCGCCGCGATGCTTCTGCTGCCGCTGCTGGCACTGCGAAAGGGCAGCGGCGTGCTGCGGCAGCATTGGCGCGCGATCGCGATCGTAGGCCTGACCAACTCGGCCTTGCCGTTCATGTTGTTCGCCTATGCGGCCTTGTCGATCGAGGCCGGCGTATCGGCCACCCTGAATGCCACGGCACCGTTGTTCGGGGCCGTCGTCGCCGCACTCTGGCTGCGTGAGCCCATTGGTGCCTGGCGCGGCTGCGGGCTGATGATCGGTCTGCTGGGTGTGGCCATCCTGGTGTGGGACCGGATCGGGCTCAAGGCAGGCGCAACACCGTTCGCTGCGGCCGTGGCCATCGGCCTGTGCCTGGGGGCTGCCGCGTTTTACGGTTTCGCCGCCAACTTCGTGAAGAAGCGCCTGACGGGCGTTGCGCCACTCGCGGTGGCGGCAGGCAGCCAGTTGTCGGCATCCGCACTGCTGACACTTCCTGCCCTGTGGACCTGGCCCCCGGCCAACCCTTCGCCAAGCGGATGGGCTGCCGCACTCGCGTTGTCGTTTCTGTGCACCGGGGTGGCCTATGTCCTGTATTTCAGGCTGATCGCCAATATCGGCGCCACGAAGGCCATCACTGTGACCTTTGCGGTGCCGGCATTCGCCGTGCTTTGGGGCTTGCTCTTCCTCGGTGAAAGACTCAGCGCGGTCATGCTTGCCGGCTGCGTGGTGATCCTCGTCGGTACCGGCATGGCCATTGGCGCGCTGCGCGCGCCAGCATTGCATCGGCGGGCGATCTGATCGATACCGCCAGGCAATACCGGCCGCACCACGCTGGCAAATGGCTCCTACTTGTCCTTCGCAGGAATATTCGCGTCGCCCGATCGGATGTCACCCGCCTTGTTGGCTTCGGCCGTGACCTTCTTGCGTTCCTCGCGCGTCGTCGTCGACGTCGACGCCTTTTGCTTCGGCGACTCGGTGCCGGCTGCGGCCTGGGACTCGCCCGTGCCCGTGCCGGGGATCTTGCCGGCCTTGTTGGCGGCCGCAGCTTCTTTCTTCACTTCGGCGCGCGGCAGTTCCGACTTGGCCGAGATAGGCGGGACGTAGGCGGGGCCTTCGCCCGTCTTGATGTCGCCAGCCTTGTTGGCTGCGGCGGTTTCCTTCTTCACTTCGGAGCGTGCAGGCGCGGACGCCTGCGCCATCACGGCCTGCGTGCCGACGAGCGCGAGCAGCAGCACCGTCAGTGAGCCCAGGGTCTTGGTCATGGTCACTTCTCCTTGGATGCGATTGGTCAAGCACGGCTCGGTCGAACAATAGGCAAGTCGACCGCGCAAACGACAACGGCGACGATTCGAAGAATCGCCGCCGTTCGATCAACCACCGGCCCGATGGCCGGCTGTGGCCGTCGTGCTTACTTCTGCTTGGCGGGCATATTCGCTTCGCCCGACTTGATGTCGCCCGCCTTGTTGGCTTCGGCAGTGACCTTCTTGCGCTCTTCACGCGTCGTGGTCGACGTCGCGGCAGCTTCCTTCGGCGACACCGCGCCAGCGGCTGCGGCCGATTCACCCACGCCAGTGCCCGGGATCTTGCCAGCCTTGTTGGCCTCGGCAGTGGTCTTCTTGCGGTCTTCGCGCGTCGTGGTCGACGTCGCGGCCTTTTCCTTCGGCGACTCGCTGCCGGCGGCTGCCGCCGGGACGCTGCCGGTACCGGTGCCAGGGATCTGGCCAGCCTTGTTGGCTTCGGCTGTTTCCTTCTTCACTTCGGCGCGCGTCTTGTCCTGGGCCATCACGGCTTGGGTGCCGAAAAGTACGAGGGTGGCCACGGCGAGCGTGCTAAGGGATTTCTTCATGGTCAAGTTCTCCTTCGGTTTGATCAGCTTGCTAATACACAGATGCCTGTAGTGAGCTTCAACAGCACCATCGCTGCGTTTCCTGCACGTCAAGCGCGCTGCGGTTGTCACGGCGCAACATGATAACGCGGCAGTGCGCCAAGGGTTGACATCCAGTCCGTCGGTACTTGATGTGGTTGCAAAGCGTTTCGAATATGCGACAGAGCCTGCCCCTTCTGGTCGCTCAGGCCCTCTATGGGGCATCTTGGCGGTTCGGCCCGCTCGCCCAAGGCACCGTCGCTGGCGTGGCGTCGCCGCGCGTGGCCTTGTGGAAATCGTGGAAATCCGGTCTAGCCTGCCAAAATAGCGCCCGCCTTTCAAGCAGCCTGAGGTAGCACATGCCAACGCCCAGCTGGCGTCGCCCCCGACCCGATCGCAGCGCAGCGCTGGACCAGTACCGCCGCCGTGCCGGGATCTACGACCTGGAACTGGCGCTGCTCGAACCCGTGCGCCGGCAAGCTGTCGCCTGGCTGGCACCGCGCCAAGGCGACACCGTGCTGGACATCGGCTGCGGCACCGGTCTGAGCCTCGAACTTCTTCATAGCGCGGTGGGTGCCCGGGGGAAGATCATCGGCATCGAGCAAAGCCCCGAGATGATCGAGCGTGCGCACGAGCGCGTGCGTCAGATGGGCTGGCGCAACGTGACACTGCTGTGCGCGCCGGTGGAGGATGCCCGCATACGCGGCCAGGCGGATGCCGCGCTGCTTCACTTCACGCACGACATCCTGCAGTCAGAAGCCGCTTTGGAAAACGTGATCTCGCACCTGCGCCCCGACGCCACTGTGGTGGCCTCGGGGCTGAAATGGGCACCGCCCTGGGCCGTGCCGGTGAACCTGTTCGTGCTTCCGGCCGCGCTGCATTCGGTGAGTTCGCTGTCCGGTCTGCAGCGGCCATGGCAGCATCTGGCGCGCTGGGTCGACCACTTGGATGTGCGCAGGCGCCTGGGTGGGGGCGTGTTCATCGTGCGTGGCCACGTGCAGCGCCCGTCCTAGCGGCGTCAGCCAGGGTCAGACCAGCAATTCGATCAGATAAGGCCCCTCGCAGGCCAGAGCGCGGCGCAACTCCTTGGCAAAGCCGGCCAGATCCACGGCCTGGCCCGATTCGACCCCATGGCCGCGCGCCAGCGCACGCCAGTCCAGCGCCGGACGGTCGAGCGTGAGCATGTCGGTGGCGCGCTGGCCGGGCGCGCCGGCGCCGACATTCGCAAACTCGCCGCGCAGGATCTGGTACGCACGGTTGGCGAACACCACGATCGTCACGTCCAGCGATTCGCGTGCCATCGTCCACAAGGCCTGCAGCGTGTACATCGCGCTGCCATCGCCTTCGAGCGCAATGACCTTGCGCGACGGGCAGGCCAGTGCCGCGCCGATCGCCACCGGCAGGCCGTAGCCGATGGCACCGCCCATGCTGGTGAGCCAGTCGTGAGGCTGCGTATCACGCGTCGGCCCGGCCAGGCCGCGTCCTGAGGACACGGCTTCGTCGACGACGATGGCATCTTGCGGCATCGACGCCGCCAGCACGGCGGCCACGCCGTCCAGCGTGAGCGCCCCTTCAGGCAGCGCAGGCGGCGCGAGTTCAGCCACCTGCGCCGGCGCCTGGTCTCGCGCACCCAGTTCGTCGGCCAGTGCTTCCAGTGCGGCGGTGACGTCCTCCTGCACCTCGGCCAAGGTGCTGAAGCGACATAGCGGCGGTGCCAGCAGGCTCGGTTTGCCGGGGTAGGCAAAAAAGCCGACCGGTGGCTTGGCAGCGACCAGCACAACCCGCCGCAGGTCCTTCAGCAGCGCCAATGCGCTGTCCACGACATAAGGCACGCGCTGTATCGCCACCCGGCCTGCGCCGCGCTGTGTGCGCGGGCTGTTGAACTCGCCGAGCAGGGTGCAGCCCGTTTTCGCCGCGATGCGCCCGGCCCAGATCAGCGCCTCTTCGCGCACGGCCGCGCCGCCCAGCAACAGTGCTTTGGGTCCAGGTTGACGCAAGGCCTCGGCTGCCGCGCGCACAGCCTGCGGGGTCACCGCGGTTCGCGGCGCGACAGCGCGCGCGCGTTGCGGTCCGTCGGCCTCGTTCCAGGCGGTGTCGGCCGGCAGCACCAGCGTGGCGATCTGCCCCGGTGCCAACCGCGCCGCTTCCACGGCGAGCGCACCGTCGGCAGCCACGTCCTTGGCCGTTGCGCTGGTCTTGATCCAGTGCGACATCGGCCGCGCCACACCCTCCACGTCCGCTGTCAAGGGCGCGTCGTGGGCCAGGTGAAAGGTGGCGTGCTCGCCGACGATATTGACAATGCCCGACCCCGCCTTCTTCGCGTTGTGCAGGTTCGCCAAACCATTGGCCAGGCCCGGGCCGAGGTGCAGCAACGTGGCAGCCGGCCGATCGGCCATGCGGTAGAAGCCATCCGCCGTGCCCGTGACGACACCTTCGAACAGGCCCAGCACGCAGCGCATGCCGGGCACCTTGTCGAGCGCGGCGACGAAGTGCATCTCGGACGTGCCGGGATTGGTGACGCAAAGATCGATATCGCTGTCGATCAGCGTACGCACCAGGCTTTCAGCACCATTCATGGGGGGACTCACTCTCGGGTTGGGGCCATGGGTGAATGTAGCCGCTGACGCCGGCGCGGGTGGCTGGCAGAATTGCCGGCATGTCGGCCACCGCCATCGACCTTCGACTTGCGCAGGCGCGCGATGCGCGTGCGATCGCCGCGATGTCGCGCGATCTGATCGAGATGGGGCTGGGCTGGAAATACGACGCGCCGAAAGTGGCGCGGATCATCGCTGACCGCGACGTGCTGACCTTGGTGGCCTGCGATCGCCTGGGCCTGGCCGGTTTCACCATCACGCAATTCGGCGACGAACGCGCGCACCTGGTGCTGCTGGCGGTACGGCCGCGTTGCCAGCGCCAGGGTGTGGCGCGGCGCATGATGCAGTGGCTGTTCGCCTCGGCCTGCGCGGCCGGCATGGCCGACATCAGCCTGGAGCTGCGCGCCAGCAACCAGGCCGCCAGGGACTTCTACCGCGCCATGGGCTTTGCCGACGCCGGACTGGTGAATCACTACTATCGCGAGCGCGAAGCCGCGCTGCGCATGCTGCGCGTGCTGCGCCGTGGCGATCAGCCCACGCCGTTGTGGCAAGCGCCGACATTGCGTCGACGCTAAGGACACATTCAGGGCACCAGCACCGCGGCGCCGTCGAAACGGCCGGCACGCAGATCGGCCAGCGCCTGATTGGCCTGCGCGAGCGCATAGCGGGTGGTCTTCGTGACGATGCCGACCTGCGGCGCCAGGGCCAGGAAATCGATGCCGTCCTGGCGCGTGAGATTGGCCACCGAGACGAGTTGCCTCTCCTGCCACAGCAGCCTGTAGGGCATGGCCGGCAGGTCACTCATGT
>JAHECC010000129.1 GCA_024641965.1 Rubrivivax sp. | reverse complement strand
CCACCACCAGCTTCACGCCGCGATCCAGGGCCGACGCGCAGCAACCATCGATGGTCTCGTCCGGGAGGAGCAACTCGAGGGGTTCCTCGTTGATCTTCAGCAGGTGGGTGCGCGGCAGCATTCAGCCGATCAGCAGGCGCCAGCTCACCAGGATGGACGCGACGTTGAGGCGCACGTTCGTGCTCGTAGCTGATCAGGGTGTTCGCGTGGGCGCGAGTTCCTTCGCGGACAGTAACGACGCGACATCGGTGGCGATGCGATCGACGACGGCATTCATCTGCGCATCTTCGGCCTCGTCGGGCCGGCTTGGGCGCGAGGCAGCGGCGCCCTCGGCGGCGAGGTCCATGCGCGCTATCGTTGGCGTCTGTCCACCGCCGTTGCCGGAGTTCGAATGAACGTCTACGAAGCCCTTGCCAGCCGCCGCTCGGTGCGCGATTTCCTCGCCACGCCCGTGTCCGGCGACGTCATCCGGCGCGTGCTCGCGGCCGCGGCGCGCTCGCCCTCCGGCGGCAACGTGCAGCCCTGGCACATCGACGTGGTCGGCGGCGAGCGGCTGGACGCGCTCAAGGCGCTGATGCGCGAGCGGCTGCAGGCCGTGGCCGCGGGAACGCACCGCGAAGAGACCGACTACGACATCTACCCAAAGGAGTTGGTCGCGCCGTACCGCGACTACCGCTACCAGCTCGGCGAACAGATGTACGCCGCGCTCGGCATCCCGCGCGAGGACAAGGCCGGGCGGCTGTTATGGTTTGCGCGCAACTTCCAGTTCTTCGGGGCGCCGCTGGCGCTGTTCTGCTCGATCGACCGGCGCATGGGACCGCCGCAATGGTCGGACCTGGGCATGTTCCTGCAATCGGTGATGCTGCTGCTTCGCGAGGAGGGGCTGGACAGCTGCCCGCAGGAATGCTGGTCGGTGTACCCGAAGACGGTGTCGGAATTTGTCGGCATCCCGGCCGAGCGCATGCTGTTCTGCGGCATGTCCATCGGCCATGCGAACTCGGGGCATCCGGTGAACAAATTCGTCAGCGCGCGTGCCGAGCTGTCGAGCTTCGTCAACTTCCATGGGGTTTGAGCAAGCGTGCGAACGCGACGCGACGCGACGCAGGCTGTGAAACGTAGCTTTGTCTAGGCCTGTCTGGACTGTCGTTGCACGTACTGACGCAGGACGCCATCCATCCGGGCCTGCCAGTCCGCCCCGGTGGACTTGAAGCACGCAACCGGCTTTGAAGGCATCGCCTGCATTCAATGTCTGCACAGCCTGGACCAACTTGAAGGCAGGCCGTCGCGGGGTCACTTGCCGATGCAGAAGCGGCTGAATATTTCGCCGAGCAGATCGTCGGGCGTGAACACGCCAGTGATCTCGCCCAGCGCATCGTGCGCCAGCCGCAGTTCCTCGGCCAGCAACTCCAGCGCCATCGTTGCTTGAGCGGTTTGCGCCAGGGCACGCTGCAGGTGCTCGCGCGTGCGCTGCAAGGCATGCACATGGCGCGTGCGCGCGATGAACACGCCGTCGGGCAGGGCGTGCCAGCCGGCACGCTGCAGCAGCGCCGCGCGCAGCGCCGGCAGGCCTTCGCCGGTGCGCGCCGACAAACACAGTGCGTCGGCCGGCAGCGGCTCGCCCGGCTGTGCGAGATCCAGCTTGGTAAACACGTGCAGCAGCTTGGCGGCGTTGGGCCCCTGCTCGGCAATCTGCGCGGCGATCTGCGCCTCGGCCGCCTCGTAGTCAGTCTGCCCGCAGCGCGTCAGATCGTGCAGGAACAGCACGCTGTCGGCGTCGGCGATCGACTCCCAACTGCGCGAGATGCCGATGCGCTCGACCTCGTCGTCGGTGTGGTGGCGCAGGCCGGCGGTGTCGATCACGTGCAGCGCGATGCCCTCGATCTGGATCGTCTCGCTTACGCGGTCGCGGGTGGTGCCCGGCACCGGCGTGACGATGGCCCGCTCGGCGCCGGCCAGCGCGTTCAGCAGCGAACTCTTGCCCACGTTGGGCTGGCCGGCCAGCACCACGCGGATGCCTTCGCGCAGCAGTGCGCCCTGGCGCGCGCTGTCGAGCAAGGTGTCGAGCGCAACGCCGGTTTGCTGCAGTTTCGCGAGTGCGCCGGCCTGCTGCAGGAAATCGATCTCCTCCTCGGGGAAATCCAGTGTGGCCTCGACCAGCATGCGCAGCCGAACGAGTTGCTCGCGCAACGCCTCGATCCGTTGCGAAAAAGCGCCTCCGAGCGCTCTTCCGGCCGACCGTGCCGCACTTTCGGTGCTGGCGTCGATGAGGTCGGCCACGGCTTCAGCCTGCACCAGGTCGAGCTTGCCGTTGAGAAAGGCGCGCTGCGTGAATTCGCCCGGCTCGGCCAGTCGCAGGCCCATGCCCTGGCCGGCTTCGAGGCAGCGCGCGAGCAGGATCTGCAGCAGCACAGGCCCTCCATGCGCCTGAAGTTCGAGCACATCCTCGCCGGTATAGGAGTTCGGTGCCGGGAAATACAACGCCAGAGCCTGGTCGATGGCAACGCCGTCGGCGGCGCGCAACGGCAACAGCGTGGCCTGGCGCGGCTCCAACGGTCGGCTGCACAGCGCCAGCACCAGTGGCTGCAGGTTGGCGCCCGACAACCGCACGATGCCGACCGCGCCGCGGCCCGGCGCGGTGGCGATGGCAACGATGGGAGCGGCGCGGCGCGATAGCACGCGGTGATCGTAGCCGGTGCCGCGGGGGCCTCGGCCCACGCGCATCACGGCAGCGTATATGGCGCGGGGGGAAGCGCTGGACCGCCCGCTCGGACGGTGCCGCTGTTACGCTTCGCGAGCCGGCGACTGCACGCTTGTCCGCTGGGCGTGAATGGGCCCGGTGGGGTCGTGCAGCATGCCGAGTCAACCCCGCATGATCGGCGGCCCGTGGCGCCGAAGCGCGCGGGCCTACAAGCTCATCGGCTCACGCCTCACGCAGTTGAGCGAGCGGCGCGGACCGGTTGGCCCTTTTGCACGAATGCTGCGCAAACGACTCTGGCTTGTCACCCTTCGTTCGCGGGGGCGCCGTCTCGGGCTAAGCCGCTACCTGCCCAGCACGCCCAGCTTCTTGTTGATGAACCACTGCTGCGCGATCGACAGGATGTTGTTCGTCAACCAGTACAACACCAAGCCGGCCGGGAAGAAGAAGAACATCACCGAGAACATCAGCGGCATCATCCACATCATGCGCGCTTGCATCGGGTCCGGCGGCGTCGGGTTTAGCCAGACCTGGAACAGCGACGACGCGGTCATCAGCAGCGGCAGGATGAAATAGGGGTCGGGCTGCGACAGATCGTGGATCCACAGCACCCACGGCGCGCCGCGCATTTCCACGCTGGACAGCAGCACCCAGTACAGCGCGATGAAAAACGGCATCTGCGCCACGATGGGCAGGCAGCCGCCCAGCGGGTTGACCTTCTCCTCGCGATAGATGCGCATCATCTCCTGCTGCATCTGCTGCGGCTTGTCCTTGTAGCGCTCGCGCAGTTCGGTGACCTTCGGCGCCACCGCCTTCATCTTGGCCATCGAGCGGTAGGCGCTTGCGTTGAGCCAGTAGAAGGCGATCTTCAGCAGCACCACCAGCGCGACGATCGACCAGCCCCAGTTGCCCAGCACCTTGTGCAGCTGGTCGAGCAGCCAGAACAGCGGCTTGGACAGGATCGTGAACCAGCCGTAGTCCTTCACCAGATCCAGTCCGGGCGCCAGCGCGGCGAGTTTGTTCTCTTCCTGCGGCCCGGCGAACAGCGTGGACTGCAGCGCGCGCGTGCTGCCGGGCGCCACTTCGCCCATCGGCACCACCATGGCGATGGCATAGAGGTTGTCCGACACGCGCTGCATGCGGAAATCGCGCGGCTCGTTGCCCGCCAGCAGCCAGGCCGAGGCGAAATAGTGCTGGACCATCGCCACCCAGCCGTTGTTGGCGCTTTTCGGGTGGTCGACGGCGCCTTTCTCGATGTCCTTGAAGGCGATCTTCTGGAACTTGCCGGCCTCGGTGTACATGGCCGGGCCGGTGAAGGTGAAGTAGAACGACGATTCGCCCTCGGGCGGGTTGCCGTCGCGCGCCAGCTGCAGGTACAGCTGCGGCGACACCGCTTGGTTGCCGTCGTTGATGAATTCGTGCTTGACGCCGATGGTGTAGTCGCCGCGCTTGAGCGTATAGGTCTTGACCATGCGCAGGCCGTCCACCGCCGGCGATTCGAAGCGCAGTTGCAGTTCGTTGCTGCCGTCCTTGAGCGTGCGCTCACTGACCAGTGGGGTCATCTGCGTCAGATGGTTCGGCAACGACACTCCCGGTTGCGCGGAAATCAGCCCCGTCTGCGCCAAATACACGCGCTTGGCCGTCTGCTCGAACAGCACCACGTCGGGCGTGTCCTGCTTGGGCGGCTGTGACGAGAACAGATCGACGAAACCTTGATACCACTTGCGCTGCTGTGCATCCTTGTACTTCAGCAGGTCCAGATGCACCAGCGTGCCGCCCTGGCTGTCGAAGGTGGCGCGCACGACATCGCTGGTCAGCACGATCTTCTCGCCACCCTGCGCCACCGGTGTCGGCGCGGGCAAGGCGACGGGCGCTGCCGCCACGGCGCCTGGCACGGTGGCCACGCCGGGTGCCGGCACCCCGGCGGCCGGCAACGCCGCCGCGGCGGGCGCGGCGGGGTCGACGGCGGCCGGCCGCGGCGTGCTGCCAAAGAACGCCGGCTGCCCGGTATGCACGTTCCAGGCATCCCACAGCATCACCAGCGACATGGTGAAGATCACCCAGAGCAGGGTGCGGCGCATATCCATCATGTCGAATTCTTCTTCTCGAGAGAGGGGTCCTGGCACTCGCCCAGACCGAAACGCTTGAACAAGGCTGGGCTTTCGCGCGGCACAGGGTCGCAGCCGCCATCACACCAGGGGTGACAACGCAGCAATCGGCCGGCGGCCAACGTGCCGCCGACTACAGCCCCATGTACCTGCAAGGCCTGAAGCGCGTAAGCCGAGCAGGTGGGCTCGAAGCGGCAGGCGCTGCCCAACCAGGGTTTGAGCAACAGGCGGTACGCGCGCACCAGCGCCATCAGCAGGCGCTGCGGCACGCGCACGACATAGTCCAGCCAGACTGGCACGGCGCTTGTCACTGGCCGGCCCGCGCCAGCAGACGGTCGAGTTCGGCTGCCGCAGCCTCGCGCAGGGCGCCTGAATCCGCCGACTTGAACTTCGCCGCGGCAAAGGGCTGGCGCAGCCGCACCAGCCACAAGCCAGGCGGCAATCGCCCCTCGTGTCGCTGCATGGCTGCGCGCACCTGGCGCCGCAGCATGTTGCGCGTCACGGATTTCGGCGCATGGCGCTTCGGTACGACATGACCCAACCAATGCCCGACAACAGACTTATCCACAGATGCCGCATGGAGCGGTGAATGCTCTGTGCATAACTCTCCGGAAACAGACCCTCGGTCGGGCTTTTTGGCCACGCTTGGCCGCGCGTGCAGGTGATGCACGGCGAAGTGAGCACTACGCGAACAGGGGGACATGGCGAGTGTGCGTTCGAAATCGCACTTGCGCAGCAGGCGGCCGATCATGCGGCATCGCCAGCACCGAGGCTCAAAGGCCGAGGCGCTTGCGTCCCTTGGCTCGACGTGCGCGGATGATCGCGCGGCCGGCGCGCGTCTTCATGCGCACCAGGAATCCGTGCGTGCGGGCTCGGCGGACTTTGGACGGCTGGTAGGTGCGTTTCATGCTGGTTCCTGGTTGGCCCGATCACCGAGGTTGGATGCCTCAACGCGGGTTGTTTGCTTTGTTGCGGCTATCGCCGCATTTCGTCACTGATGTCGCTCATCGTTGCCTGTAGCGATGGGGTCAAGCGGTCGACCCCACCTGGCGCGTTGCAGGCCCTGAGGCTGATTCGTTGGCGCCAGCACATGCCTTGCCCCCCAGACAGCCATCGAAACATCGCCCGAGCAAGGCTTCGGGAAACCCACTATTACATCAAAAAAGCCCTTTCCGGTCAATCACTTGGATCACAAGGCCTGCGTTTCCCGGGCCCAATTTCAGAGGAACCGAACTGTGGATAACCGTGCCGGATCGGATCTTCTGGCCCTACAATGCCAGCGCTAAAGAGACCAGTTTTCCACAATGAGCCCAGACCTGTGGCAGCGGGCGTGCGAGAAACTCGCCGCGGAACTGCCCGAGCATCAATTCAATACCTGGATTCGTCCATTGCCGCCGGCCGTGCTCAGTCACGAGCCGCCCGACAAGGCCGTGGTCTGCGTGCGCGTGCCCAATCGCTTCAAGCTCGACTGGATCCGCTCGCAATACGCCGGATTGATCGAAACCGTGCTGAGTGACCTGGCCGTGGAGCCGGTGCGGCTGGAACTCAGCCTCGCTGCACGCGACACGCCGGCCCGGCTGCCCAGCGCCGCGCTGGAGCGCAGCAACGGCCACGCTGCAACACATGCGATATCCGCCCTGGCGCGGGCCGATGGCATGTCATTGCCGGCGACACCCACGCCGGGCGCTGCCGGCGCAACGGCTCACGCGGCACCGGCGGCTTCGCGCAACAAGATCAACACCTCGCTGACCTTCGATACCCTGGTGCCCGGCCGAGCCAATCAGATGGCACGCACCGCGGCGCTGCATGTGGCCGGTGCGCCGGGCGCGATGTACAACCCGCTGTTCATCTATGGCGGCGTCGGGCTGGGCAAGACCCATCTGGTGCATGCCGTGGGCAATGCGCTGCTGAAGGACAACCCCGACGCGCGCGTGCTGTATCTGCACGCCGAGCAGTTCATCAGCGACGTGGTGAAGAACTACCAGCGCAAGACCTTCGACGACCTGAAGGCGAAGTACCACAACCTCGACCTGCTGCTGATCGATGACGTGCAGTTCTTCGCTGGCAAGGAGCGCACGCAGGAGGAGTTCTTCAACGCCTTCGAGGCGCTGCTGGCCAAGCGCGCGCACATCATCATGACCAGCGACACCTACCCGAAGGGGCTGGCCGACATCGACGAACGGCTGACCAGCCGCTTCGACGCCGGGCTGACGGTGGCCATCGAGCCGCCCGAACTGGAGATGCGCGTTGCCATCCTGATCAAGAAGGCCGAGGCCGAGGGCGCGACCATGCCCGAGGAAGTGGCCTTCTTCGTCGCCAAGAATGTGCGCGCCAACGTGCGTGAACTCGAAGGCGCGCTGCGCAAGGTGTTGGCCTATTCGCGCTTCAGCCAGAAGGACATCAACATCGCACTGGCACGCGAGGCGCTGAAGGACCTGCTCTCCATTCAGAACCGCCAGGTCGGCGTGGAGAACATCCAGAAGACGGTGGCCGACTTCTACAAGATCAAGATCTCCGACATGTACAGCAAGAAGCGGCCGGCCAGCATCGCGCGGCCGCGGCAGATTGCCATGTACCTGGCCAAGGAGATGACGCAGAAGAGCCTGCCCGAGATCGGCGAACTCTTCGGCGGGCGCGACCACACCACCGTACTGCATGCGGTGCGCAAGATTGGCGGAGAGCGCAGCAAGAACAGCGAACTGAACCAGCAACTGCACGTGCTGGAACAGACGCTGAAAGGCTGAGTGTCTTGCCATCTGTCAAGGCACAACGCTGTGCACAACTTCGGCACAAGAGCGCAGCTGTCCACAGGCCGGGGGCGGGCGCCAAAGTTGTTGGTTTCGACTCCCGCCCAAGCAGCGTGCCGGTGCACAGACTTCACATGGCTCTAAACCCTTGATGGATCAGGCGAAAATAGGCTTGTCCACAGTTCGCGCGAACTCCTACTACGACCACCAGGCTTAAAGAGAAACAAATGATTGTCTTGAAGGCAGCGCAGGAAAAGATACTGGGTGCATTGCAATCTGTCAGCGGCATCGTCGAGCGGCGGCACACGCTGCCGATCCTGGCCAACGTGTTGCTGCGCAAGACCGGTCACGCCATCGAGTTCACGACCAGCGACCTGGAGATCCAGGTGCGCACCACGCAGGAACTGGGTGGCGACGAGGGCAGTTTCAACACCACTGTCGGTGCGCGCAAGCTGATCGACATCCTGCGCGCGCTGCCGCCCGACCAGACGATCACGCTCAGCGCATCGGCCAGCAAGCTCACGCTGCAGGCGGGGAAAAGCCGTTTCACGCTGCAGACGCTGCCGCCGGAGGACTTTCCGCTGGTCAACGAGACGGTGGACTTCGGCCCGGCATTTTCAGTGCCGCAGAAGACGCTGCGCAACCTGGTCAACCAGGTGCACTTCGCGATGGCGGTGCACGACATCCGCTACTACCTGAACGGCATCCTGTTCATTGCCGAAGGCAAGACGCTGACGCTGGTAGCCACCGACGGGCACCGCCTGGCGCTGGGCCAGGCCACGCTCGGAGCCGACGTCCCGAAGCAGGAGGTGATCCTGCCGCGCAAGACGGTGCTTGAACTGCAAAGGCTGCTGAAGGACGAGGACACGCCGATCGAGATGCGCTTTGCAGGCAACCAGGCGCGTTTCAACTTCTCGGGCATGGAGTTCGTCACCAAGCTGGTCGAGGGCAAGTTCCCGGACTACAACCGCGTGATCCCGAAGAACCACAAGAACTCGGTGGTGATGGGCCGTGCACCGCTGCTGGCATCGCTGCAGCGCGCCGCCATCCTGACGAGCGAGAAGTTCAAGGGCGTGCGCGTCAACATCGAGCCGGGCAGCCTGCGCATCGCATCGAGTAACGCCGAGCAGGAAGAGGCCAAGGAAGAACTCGAGATCGACTACAACGGCGACGCCATCGAGATCGGCTTCAACGTCACCTACTTGATGGATGCGCTGGCCAACATGAACTGCGAAATGATCAAGCTGGAACTGCAGGACACCGCGGCGAGCGCTCTCTTCACCGTGCCCGACCAACCCGGCTTCAAGTACGTCGTCATGCCTATGCGGATCTAGTGGCCAGGCGGTTGCCGATGGCAAGCGGGCTGCGGCCCGCTTCAGCGTTTCTTATGGGCCGCCGCTCACTGCGCGACCTGCCCGAATCGAGAGTGTGAAAGCCCCATGACCGACCCCGTGAACCAAGAAGACGAAGACGCCCGCAAGGCCAAGCGCGACTACAGCGCCGCGCACAGCGAAGCCTATGGCGAAGGCAGCATCCAGATCCTGGAAGGCCTGGAAGCCGTGCGCAAGCGCCCGGGCATGTACATCGGCGACACATCCGACGGCACGGGGCTGCACCACCTGGTGTTCGAGGTGGTGGACAACTCCATCGACGAAAGCCTGGCCGGGCATTGCGACGACATCGTCGTCACCATCCACAGCGACAACAGCATCAGCGTCACCGACAACGGCCGCGGCATCCCCACGGGCGTGAAGATGGACGACAAGCACGAGCCCAAGCGCAGCGCGGCCGAGATCGCGTTGACCGAACTGCATGCCGGCGGCAAGTTCAACCAGAACAGCTACAAGGTGTCGGGTGGCTTGCACGGCGTGGGCGTGAGCTGTGTCAACGGCCTGAGCAAGTGGCTGCGCATGACGGTGCGCCGCGACGGCAAGGCGCATTTCATGGAGTTCAAGCAGGGCATTCCGCAGGACCGTGTCGTGGAGCAACGCGACGGTTTCGAGATCAGCCCGATGAAGATCATCGGCGACACCGACAAACGCGGCACCGAGGTGCACTTCCTGCCCGACCTGGAGATCTTCAGCAACATCGACTTCCACTACGAGGTGCTGGCCAAGCGCCTGCGCGAGTTGAGCTTCCTGAACAACGGCGTGCGCATCCGCTTGGTGGACGAGCGCAACAACCGGTCGGACGACTTTGCCTTTGCCGGCGGCGTGAAGGGCTTCGTCGAGTTCATCAACACCGGCAAGAAGACGTTGCATCCCACCGTCTTCCACGCCACTGGCGAGAAGATGAGCGAGCAGGGCACCAACATCACCGCCGAGGTAGCGATGCAGTGGAACGATGGCTACGCCGAGAACGTGCTGTGCTTCACCAACAACATCCCGCAACGCGATGGCGGCACACACCTGACGGGCCTGCGCGCGGCGATGACACGCGTCATCAACAAGTACATCGAAGACAACGAACTGGCCAAGAAGGCCAAGGTGGAAGTCACCGGCGACGACATGCGCGAAGGCCTGTGCTGCGTGCTGAGCGTGAAGGTGCCCGAGCCCAAGTTCAGCAGCCAGACCAAGGACAAGCTGGTCAGCAGCGAAGTGCGCGGCCCGGTGGAAGACGTGGTCAGCAAGGCGCTGACCGACTACCTGCTGGAAACGCCCAACGACGCCAAGATCATCTGCGGCAAGATCGTCGATGCCGCGCGTGCGCGTGAAGCCGCGCGCAAGGCGCGCGAGATGACGCGCCGCAAGGGCGTGCTCGACGGCATGGGCCTGCCGGGCAAACTGGCCGACTGCCAGGAAAAGGACCCGGCGCTGTGCGAGATCTACATCGTCGAGGGCGACTCCGCCGGTGGCAGCGCCAAGCAAGGGCGTGACCGCAAGTTCCAGGCGATCCTGCCGCTGCGCGGCAAGATCCTCAACGTCGAGAAGGCGCGCTACGAGAAGCTGCTGACCAGCAACGAAATCCTGACGCTGATCACCGCGCTGGGCACCGGCATCGGCAAGGGCATGGGCGGCGACGACTTCAACGTCGACAAGCTGCGCTACCACCGCATCATCATCATGACCGACGCCGACGTGGACGGCGCGCACATTCGCACCCTGCTGCTGACCTTCCTGTTCCGGCAGATGCCCGAGCTGGTCGAGCGCGGCCACATCTACATCGCGCAGCCGCCGCTGTACAAGGTGAAGCACGGCAAGGCCGAGCAGTACCTGAAGGACGGCAGCGAGCTCGATGCCTACCTGCTGAAGGTGGCGCTGGACGGCGCCGCAGTCGAGCCCGGCGCCGGCAAGCCGGCCATCAGCGGCAGCGCGCTGGAAGAGCTGGCGCGCCAGTACCTGGTGGCCAACAGCGTGAGCGAGCGCCTGAGCAACTGGATGGACGTGGAAGGCCTGCGCGCCATCGCCGACGGACTGGCGCTGGACCTGGACAGCGCCGGGGCAGCCGAAGCCAGCGCCGTGGCGCTGCAGGAAGCACTGCACGACGCCGAGGTGGCG
>JAHECC010000128.1 GCA_024641965.1 Rubrivivax sp. | reverse complement strand
TCAGCCCAGCGACTTCAGCAAGGCCTCCAGCTCCGGGTCCATGCCCGCCTCCTCGTCGGCGGCCGACTCCTCCGGCGTCTCGCTGCTGCCGGTGTCACCACCGTCCAGGCTGGCCAGCAAGGCGTCCAGTTCGCTGTCTGCAGCGGAGGCCGCGCCATCCTCGGCCGGTGCGCTGGCGGCTTCGGCGGCTTCAGCGACCGGATCCGCCACGGCATCCCAGCTGGTGTCGGTTGCCGGTTCGTCGCTCGACGATGTTTCCTCGGCCCGCGCGTCGTCGGCCACTGCGCTGGGCTCTTCGGCCTCTTCCGCAGCCAGTTTCTGCATCGGCGCGCTCACGCCAACGGTGCCGGCGCCGCGCTTGGCGGGTGTCCAGTCGACGCTGGCCTTGCCGCTGGTGTCGATCTTCGACTGCACCGCCACGCGGCTGGCTGCCGCCGGCTTGCGCTTGGCCGTGCCGGCGGCCACCAGGCCGTCACCGTTGATGGCCTCCAGGCCGGCCAGGCGCACCAGCGCCTCGCCCTTGTGCGCCATCACGGCGTTGATGCCGTAGTTGCGCAGCAAGGCGCTGGCGTGGGTGTTGATGAGCCGGTCGGTGCACGGCAGCGCCATGCTGTCGCCGTCGCCATCCACGTAGTGGTGGAAGGGCAGGTCGTTGATGGCCAGCTGCCCGCCGGGTACGCCCAGCACGCACAGCGCCAGCAGCCCCGGGTGGCCCCACAGCATGCCGCCGAGGCCGCCCGCACGCGTGAACTCTTCCATCTCGAAGCTGGAGATCGGGTCACTGCGCTTGCCGTAGGGGTGACGCAGCATGAAGCGCGGCCCGATCAGCCCCAGGTAGGAGGCGTTCGGCATGTCCTTCAGCGCGGCGAAGGCCTCGCGGATGAGGCGGTGCGGCGGCTCCTTGCGGTCGGTGAAGGCATCGGTATGAATCGCGGTGATGAAGGGCGCGCCCGCATAGGCCGCCAGGTTCGCGGCGCGGCCCAGCAACTCGGCGTGCGGCGGCGCGGCGTCGAACTGGTAGCAGCCGCACAAGTAGGTGTAGCCGCCGTCGGCTTCCTGCGAAGCTTGCTCGACCAGCAGCTTGTACAGGCCGGTTTCACTGAGGTCCGCCGAGGTACTGAGGTCGGCACTGAATTCCTCGGCGCTGATGTCGATGAGATGCACCTGCAGCTGGTGGCTGGTTTCCAGCCGCCGCAGCAGGAAGTCCACGCCACGCCACAGCGACTCCACGTTCTGGAAATCGGGCTGGTGCAGCACGGCGCGCATGGCGTCGGCCAGCGACTTGTCGACGCTGGCCACCAGTGCATCCTTCTTCGGGTCGGCCGCCGGCACGACGAAGGGGCCGACGATGCTGCGCAGCAGCGCGTCCACCGAATCATCGGCACCCTGAGTCACGGCGGGGCGACCGGTGAGGCGCGCGAAGTCGTCCAGCTTCGCGCCGCTGGACGGCGCGGCGCCGCGAGCCTTGGCCTGGCGCGACACACTGGACGCACGCCGGCCGCCGTCCTGGCTCCAGCCCTGCAACTCGGCAGCAGCCTTGGCGAAGGTCGACGGCGTGTTCAACCGCTTGCGCAGCGAGGACAGCGCCGAAAAGATGTCCAGGTTGCGGTACAACTCGTCGGGGTGAAAGGACTCCAGCTCGCTGATTTCGATTTCCACCGGCGCGCCGCCCGCACCCAGCGGCAGATTCAGCTTCAGCTGCAACCGTGCCATGGCGTCTTCGAGGGTGTCGAACTCCACCTTCAATGGCTTGCGCTTGGCCAGCGCGGCGCCGGTTTCGAGCCGGCCGGCCATGGCGCCGGCACCGAAGTCGCCGAGGATGGCGATGCGCACCGGCCGCTTCGCCGGCCAGACAGGCGCGGCGATGTCGATGTGGCCGAAGTCGGGTGTCCAGTCGCTGTCGCTCATGTCGATTCCTTCAGTGGGATGGGGGCGAGGCGTCGCCACAATCGCGACCCAGCAGGTCGCTGAATTCGGTACCACCGGGCAGCCCGGTGGTAATGCGCAGCAGGGGTTGGCCCTGGGCATCGCTGTGCAGCCACAGTGCCCTGCCCTGCAGCGTGTGCAGGAACTGTTCACGTGCCAGGCCGGCCAGCAACGATGGCACGTCCATCTGCGGCCGCAGTTCGAGCGTGGGCAATGCCAGTGGCACTTCCGGCAATGGTGTGGGCGCCGCCGCCTCCGCCTGCCACGGGCCCAGGCGCTGCAATTCGGTTTCCAGCTGCTCCACGCTCCAGTCGTCCTGCAACGCATCCACGGCCAGGTCGTCCAGCCGCTGCAGCCAGCTCAGCAGGGTTTCGATCTGCGCCGCGACGCCTGCCGGCGGCGGCAGCGGCTGCGCCAGCGTCAGCGGAAAGTAGCGCCCCACCTTGTCCACCGAGGGCATCAGCACGCCGGCCCAGACCGTGCCGTCGCCGCCCAGCACGCCTGGCATGAGCACGAAGCGCCAGCTCGGCCCGGCCAGGTAGCGCTCGAGCCAGGCCTCGCCTTCGCGCTCGCGCCAGCCGGCCAATCCGCTGGCCAGCCACTCGTCCCAAGTCTCGATGAAGCTGGCGGGCAGGCGGCGCTGGGCGAAGTCGCCCAGACTGGGCAACTTGCCGTACCAGCCGGTCAGCGCGTCCGTGGACATGGCGCCGCAGCGACGCGCGTTCAGAGCGAATCGGGGCAGCGGAAGCGCTGCATCTCGACCATGCGCAGCGGGTTGATGGCGCTGCTGGAGATGACCTCCAGCCGCGCGATCTTGCCGTCGATATTCAGCAGCACCGTGAAACGCTCTGGCTGCGCCGAGGCCTGGTTCTCGAACTGGCCGAGCATGCGGAACAGCGCCCACGGCCCTTCGAAGAGCTGCACCAGGCCGCCTGGCGCGCTGAGCTTGATCTGCGAGGCCACGCGCGGACCGGGCCACGACACGGTCTGCGCCGCGGTGTTGCCGGCCGCGAACTTCAGCGCCTGGCCGTCGATGTCGATGGTGAACTCGCTCAAGCCCGGCGCCATGTCCAGCACCCGCAGGTCGACCTTGAAGCCCGGCACCTTGCCGCCACTGCGGAAGAAGGCCTCGCGGATGCGCGCCGCCATCTGGAAATCGGCCAGCGAGCGCCCGCCCGGCGGCTTGCTGCCGTCCGTCAGCGGCTTGTAGCTCCATGGGTTGGTGCCGGTGTCGACCAGGGCGCTGAGACGGCGCTGGTAGAAATCGTCGAGCTGCCCGCCGACGCCGAAGAGCTGGCCAAAGTCATCCGGCAACACGTCCGACTTCGACCCCTTGGCGAAGGGGTAGCGGCCGGAGATGGTGCGCGCGCAGAAGTCCGCCACCGGCTTCAATTCCGCGGTCAGCCCCTGGCGCTCGGCGTTGCGGCTCTGGCTGGCACCCGCATTGCCCAGCGTCGCCAGCATCGACTTGATCGGCTCGGGCTGCAGGCCCGCTGCCGCGCTGATCGCCGCCCCCCCGCCCGCCGCCGCCGGCGGCGCGCTCTTGCTCTTCTGCGCCGCGTCCACGGCACTGAGCTGCACATAGACCTCGTTGAACAGCTTGTTCACATCGTCGATAGGGGCCGGCTGCCCGGCCACCAGGCGCTGGTAGGCCGCGAAATGGTCGTCGACGATCGATTCCAGCGGCTTGTCGCCGGAGCTGCTTTCGGGTTGCGGCTGCTTGCCCACCAGCGCGGCGAGTTCCGACTTCGCCTGGCGCGCCTTGTTGGCCAGTTCGCTGGTGCCCAGGCTGGGCGCCGTAGCGGCGCTGGCGGCGGCGCCGAGCTGGGTCTCGCGCGCCACCGCGCGCATGTAGGCCGCCAGCGGCGAGTCGGGTGCGGCCAGCACCCGCGCGGCCGCAAGGCTGTCGTCCAGGCCGTTGAGCTTGACCAGCCCGACATCGTTCAGGTACTGGTCCCAGACCTTGATGTATTCCTGCAGGTAGAGCCGGCGTACGCGCAGATCCATGGCGCTGTCGCCGGCCACCGCGCTGCTCACGCGGTCCTTGGCCGAGCCGGTGGCCTTGGCGGTGCCCAGCACCCAGCCCTGTTCGTCCTCGAGCTGCTTCGCCACCTTGGCCACGGCACCCTTGAAGGCCTTGAAATAGGCATCGCGCGTGAACAGTCCGGGAATGCCCTTGGTGATGGGCTGACCGCTGCGCCGCTCGAAAACCAGCGCGGCGTTCGGCCCGCCCGCGGACGCCACGGAGAAGTCCGGAAACTCGGAGCCGACGCGTGCGCGCTTGAGGCGGCTGAAGACACGGTACTCGAGCGGATAGGCCACGAGCATCTCGCGCACGTTGCTCACCAGCGTACCGTCCATCGGCGCCAGCGCCTGCGGCGCGCCCTGCGCAAGCGCCGCGCCCAGGTGTTTGGCCAGGGCGGCGCGTTGTTCGGGGTTCAGCGTGCCGGCGAGGTTGACATCCCAATCCAGTGTCACCCAGGCTGTCAGCGCCTCGGCGTCGAAGTGCTCGGGGGTGTAGAGCATCAGGTAGCCCTTCAGCGCCTCGTAGGCCAGCTCCAGGTTGTCGCGGTTGACCGCACGCAGCCGCTCTTCCAGGCGCTTCGCCACGCGCGGCAGCAAGGCGCGGTCGAGCAGATGGCGGTAGCCGATCTCGGCGCCCGCGGCCACATAGTCGCCCTGGTACAGGCCCAGCGTGTTCAGCAGCGGCGGGTCGGCTAATGCAAAGCCGCTGGGCTGGGGCGCCGCGGCAATCTTGTCCAGCACCTGGGGCAGCGCACTGACATCGGTGCTGTCGGCCGGCGGCAGTGCGTCCACCGCTTCCTTCACTGCCGGCAGGCGCGCCTGCACCTCGGCCAGATAGGCCTTGTTGCGCGAGAAGCTCACGGCCCAGCCGGCGAGCATCGCCACGCTGACCAGCCCGATGACGCCGACGCCGACCAGTCGCCAGCGCCGGCGGCGCAACTCGGCGGCACGGTTCACGCCCACCAGGCCCTGTTCGGCGAACACCACCTCCTTCAAAAGGCGCGTCAGGAAGAAGCTCTTGCCGCGCGACGAGGCAATCGAGCTGGCGCGGCTGTCGACGCCGAAGGTGCGCGCCAGCGTACCCAGCACACGGTCGATGGGGGTGCCTTCCTGCGTGCCGCTGGTGAAATACACACCGCGCAGCAGGCTGCGTTCTTCGAGGTTGCCACCGCCGTCGAAAACCTGTTCGAGGAAGCCGCCGAGCAGCCCCTTCACGCCACCGAACTGCTGCGGAAAGGAGAAGATCGCCGCGCGCTTGAGGGTGTCGCCCTCGGCTTCCAGGCGGTCGAGCAGACGGTCGCGCAGGCGCTTTTCCAGCGCAGCGAACTCGCTGGGAAATTCCTGCATCGGCGTCGCCGTGCCGCGCGGGTCATGGGGAAAGCTGAAGCCCCAGACCTGGTCGCGCTCTTCCTTGCCCAGCTCGCCGAAACTTTCGTTGAAACCGGCGATGAGGTCGCACTTGGTGACCAGCACATACACCGGCGGGCGCACCCCCAGCTGCGCATGCAGCTCCTGCAGGCGCGCGCGCAGTTTCGCCGCGTGTTCCTTGCGCTCGGCCGGGTTCTGCTGCAACACGTCCTGGATGTTCACCGTCAGCAGCACGCCGTTGATCGGCCGGCGCGGACGGGTCTTCTTCAGCAGGTCGAGAAACTTCGTCCAGGCACCGGCGTCGGCCTTCTCGTCGGACTGCTGCAGGGTGTAGCGCCCGGCGGTGTCGATGAGCACCGCCTCGTCGGTGAACCACCAGTCGCAATTGCGCGTGCCGCCCACGCCCTTGATCGAGGCCTGGCCCATCTTGCCGGCCAGCGGAAAGGTCAACCCGGCGTTCATCAGTGCCGTGGTCTTGCCCGAGCCCGGTGCACCGATGAAGATGTACCAGGGCAGTTCATACAGATACTGCCCACGCCTGAAGAAAGAGCGCTTGCCGGATTTGCGCGCGCTGTCTTCCAGCACCTTCAGCGCCTCGGCGAAGCGTTTGCTCAGCACCTCGGCCTCGCGGTCGCCGGCGGCACCACCACCGGCGGCCAGACCCTTCACCATCTTGCGGTTGTTGCGCTTGCGGCGCCAGGCGCGCAGCCCGACGACGAGCGCGAAGATGGCGAAGATCAGACCGATCAGCACGCAGCGCTCGAGCACCGAGTCCAGCGGATGCCATTCGCCGAAGGCCAGCAGCGGGCCGATCCACCAGATCAGCGCCGACAGCGCCAGCAGGCCGTACAGCGCCAGTGCCAGCGGGTGGAAGAGGATGTGCAACAGCTTTTTCATGCGTGGGTCCGAAACTTGGGGAAGGCGCGCGAGCCGGTCTGATCGCCGTCAGCTGCTGGCACGCGGCACGAAGAGCGTGAGTTCCACGCGCCGGTTCTTGGAGCGGCCCTCCGCGGTGCTGTTGTCCGCCACCGGCTCGCCGTCGGCGCGGCCCTCGGTGCGCATGCGCTGTGGGTCCACGGTGGCGCTCAGCGCAGTTTTCACCGCGTCGGCACGCGCCTTCGACAGGTGCCAGTTCGACGGGAAGCGCACGGTGTGGATCGGCTGGCTGTCGGTGTGGCCGTTGATCTGCACCGCGCCCGGCGTGTCGTGCAGCGCCACGGCGATGCGTGCCAGCAGCGGCCGCACGTCACGGTCGATGTCCGCACTGCCCGGCTCGAAGAAGCCATCGCCCTTGATGATGACCACCGAGCGGTCGGGGAAGTCGCGCACCTCGACCAGACCGGCGGCGATTTCGGGGCGCAGGAAGCCGGCCAGGCGCGGCTGCTGGGCCACGGGTGGCGGCGGTGGCGGCGGCGCCGCCACGGTCGTTGCCTTGGCATCCAGGCCCTGCAAGGCCGCAAAAACCGGCGTGGCATCGTCGCCGAGCTTGAAGCGCAGGCCGATGAAGATCAGGCCCAGCAGCAGCGCACACAGCGAGGCCATGACCCACAGCGGCATGCCGTTGCGCAGTTTCGTTGCCTGCTGCTTGACGCCCTGCCAGCGTGGCGACAACGCCTTGTCATAGGCGCCGCGGCCCTGGCGCAGCAGCTGCATCAGTCGCTCGCGCACGCTGTCGAGCTGGGCGCGGCCGTTGTCGATGACGCGATAGCGGCCTTCGAAACCGAAGGCCAGCACGATGTAGAGCAGCTCGAGCAGGTTGCGGTTGGCGTCGACCTTCTCGGCGAGCTTGGACATCAGCGCGAAGATCTTCTCGCCGCCCCAGGTCTCGTTGTGGAACTGCACCAGCAGGCTTTGCGAAGACCAGCCACCACCGCTGCCCCACGGCGTGCTGGCGGCCGACTCGTCGAGGAAGGTGCACAGGATGTAACGCGCCGCGACCACCTGCTCGTTGGGTAGTCCCTGGGCGCGCGCCTGCGCCTCGAACTTGCGGATGCCCTCTGCCAGTGCTTCCTTCAGCCCCTCGGGGTTCGGGTGCCGCGCCGTGTTGCGGATGCGCGGCCCGGCCGCCAGCAGCGGTGCGGCGGCAGCTACCAGCGGGTTCAGGCTGGCGGACATCAGCGCGTCCATTGCCAGCGGCACCTCCTTGCCGGCGGCCATCGGATTGGCAGCCGCGGCAGGGTCGGCGGGGGCCGCCGCGGCGGGCCGCTGTGCACGCCCGGCGCTCGGCTTGATGACGGTGCGGTCGGAGCCGAAGGCCGCGAAGGGGTCGTTGTTGTCGCTCATAGAAGCCTCAGTGAGGTACGCGCTGATGCAGGGCAATGGACGCGTGGCGAGCGGCACCGCTCATGGGCGGATGGCCCAGAATTCCAGCTCCAGGCCGGGGAAGTCGCCGGCGATGTGCATTGCCAGGCCGCCCGAGCTTTCGAGCTGCTTCCACATGTCGTTGCCGCGCGTTTCCAGCTCGAAGTAGTTGTAGCCGGCGTGATAGGGAATCTGCCGCGGCGCCACCGGCAGTGGCCGCAGCGTGACGCCCGGCAACTGCAGGCTGACGAGGTCGCGGATGCGTTCCACCGTGCCGATCTTGACCTGCGTGGGAAAGCGCGATCGCAGCGCGTCGCCGGGCATCTGCGAGGCCACGGCGAGCACGAACTGCGCGTTGCGCTGCAGTTCGACGTCGGGAATGATGGCCACACGAAAGCCGTGCTTGCGGTCCTGCAGTTCGATGGGGATGGCGGTCTGGTCCATGACCATCGACAGCGACTGGCGCAGATCGTCCATCAGCGGCTTGAAGCAGCGCGCCGGTTCGTCATGCAAATAGGCTGGCAGGTTCGCCGGCCGCCGCTTGTCGCGGAAGGTGGACAGATCGCCGGCCAGCGACGCACAGCTGAAGTACAGGTCCTTGGGGTGCAGCAACGAGGTCTGGCGCAGCTGGGCGAGCATCGGCTCGGTGCGGTTGATGGCCTCGAGCAGCAGAAAGTCGGCAATCTCGCCGACGCCGGCGCGCCCCGGTTGCGCCAGCCGCGCGGCCAGCGCCTCGCCGCGCTGATGCACCAGCCCATGCAGTTCGCGCAGGTACGACGCCAGGATCTCGTTGCCGCTGGCGTGCAGCGTGGGCGGGATGTACTGGGTGTCGAGCACCAGCTTGTTGTCCGACCGTCGTTCGACGATGCGGCAAAAGCCCAGGGTGGCGTAGCCCTCGGTGGCGTCGCGCGCCAGCATCACACGCAGGTTCAGCCGGCCGATCTGCACCGGCGCGGCGCGCTCGCCTGTGACATTGGTGTCGCCGACATCGACCTCGGCAGCCAGAAAGCGCGGCGGCATCGAACCGGTGTCGGACTCGGCATCCGACTCGGCCACGCCGGGGCGCTGCAGCACGGCGGCGAGCACCACCAGTTCATCGCGTGTATCGGCCGGCACGTCCAGCGCCGCCGGCGCGGCGTCCTGGCCGGGGATGTCGAACACCAAGCCGTCGGGCAGCACGCCCTGGGCGGCACTGATGGCGATCTTGCCCAGCGTCAGCGCGGCGCTGTCCAGCGCCAGCGAGACAAAGCCCCAGCCGTAGGCCTGCGTGGCGCCGAAGCGCGAATGCGCCTGCAGCGATAGAAAGCGGTCGTGTTGTTGGAAATGCTGGGGCTGGAGAAACATGCCCTCCGTCCAGATGATCTTGTTGTACCAGGTCATGGCTGCCGATCAGGGAATCTGGTGAGTGAACTGGCCCGGGGTGGAGAAAGCGATCATGCCACCCCAGGCGCAGGTGAGCTTGCAGTTGTTGTCCAGTGCCGGAATGTTCTGGATGAGGACGTTGGGCACGCCCGGCACCCACGGTGCCGGCAGCACCGGCACGCAGGGCATCGGCGTGAGCACGCCCAGCGCCGCCGCCGTGGCCGCCGCCACGGCCGGGTTCGACGGCGTGGTGCACATGATGAACGGCGGCACATTCACCATCGGGATGTTGTCGGTGATGACGCCGGCCACCAGGTTGCTGGTGAGCACCGGCCGCGGCGTGGCGTTGAACACCGACGGCCCGGTGCCGAAGGTGCAGGTCATCATCGCGCTGGTACAGACTTGATTGGGCATGGGGCTATCCGCGCATCGGTAATTTCACGACAGGGCGTGGCCGAACCACACCGCGATGCCGCTGAAGTTGTCGTGCGAGCTCTTGTGCTGGGCGACGGCATTGCGCAGCACCAGTTGCTCCATGCTGGCCAGCCAGGCCGATGGATCGTGCGCGCGCGCCAGGCTGGCACACATCTCGGCGTCGTCGACGTACTCCCACAGCCCATCGGTGCACAGCAGGAAGATGTCGCCGGCTCGCAGCGCCCAGGGCTTCGTCGCCGTGGTGATCTTCAGGTCTTCGGGGTTCGTGCCCAGTGCCGAATGCAGTTCGCTGCGCCGCGGGTGCGTGCGCATCTCGTCGGCCTTCAACAGGCCGGCCTCGAACAGCGACTGCACCAGGCTGTGGTCGCGCGTGTGGGCCAGCATCTGGCCGTCGCGGAACACATACAGCCGCGAGTCGCCGGCATGCCCCCAAAGCGCCTGTGACTTCTCGAAATCGACGAACAGGCTGATCACCGTGGTGTGCATGTCGCGCATCTCGTCGCCATCGTGGCGGTGGCGGATGACGTTGGCATTGGCATCGGCGATCAGTTGCCGCACGGCTTCGGGATCCTGCGGCGGCGCGGCGGCCACGCTTTCAATGATGTGTTGCACCGTCAGGCGCGAGGCAATGTCGCCACCACCATGCCCGCCGGCGCCGTCGGCGACCACGCAGCACAGGTGGCTGCCGGAATGCCAGTGGCCGCAGGCGTCCTCGTTGTAGGAGCGCCCGCCGCGGCGCGACAGGATCGCCAGTTCGACCTGGGGCAGATGCCCGACGCCGCTGAGCGTGTCGGCAAAGACCGGCGGTTCCGCACTGGCAGACATCAGGGTGATTCCTTCTTCAGCTGGTCGATGTGTTCTTCATAGGCCTTCAGGAAGGCCTTGCCGAACAGGGTGTGGAAGTCGTCCGAGGCTTCGTTGCTGATCTGCTCGAAGTGGTCGACGAAGACGCCCCACATGCGCGCCTTGCGCGTGCCGGGCACCAGCGATTCGAGCATGGAGCGGGCCGTGAGCTGGCCCTCCAGCGAAGCGGGGTCGAAGCGCGCCAGCACACCTTCGAGTGCCGCGCGCATGCCGGCAATGAAGCCGAACTGGTGAGCGCGCAGGTCGTCATAGGCGTCGCGCATGGCCGCGGCGGCGGGCATGAAACCGCGTGTCGGGGGCGACATCATGTGGTGCAGGGCCGCGTCCACGCTGGGCGAGAACTTCAAGGGGTTGTTCTCGCGCGCGACGATCATGGTGCTCTCGGCGCGCACCTCGCGCTTCAGTGCCGCACGCGCCACCAGCAGGTCGACCGTGCCTTTCGCCGATTCGTGCAGCAGCTGCCCGACCAGGCGCATCAGCTCCGGCGTGAGGGCGTCGATCTGCACGGTGGGCGCGGCCAGCCCTTCGCGGAAGGCTGCCAGCAACGCGTCGGCATTCGCCGGCGCCGCCGCGGGCGTGGCCGAAGCAGCCGGAGCGGGTGCCGGCTGGCCGAAGGCGGTGGGCGGGCCACTGCCCAATGGCAGCTCCGGCGCGGTGTCGCGCGCCACTGCTGCGGGCGGTGCCGGTGGCATCGGTGCGGCCGCTGGCGGCGCTGCCACCTTCGGAGCCATGGCGCGCATGCCGGGGATGGTGACCGTATGCGCGGCGCGCGCCGACGGCCGGATGACGGTGC
>JAHECC010000323.1 GCA_024641965.1 Rubrivivax sp. | reverse complement strand
GACAATGGTTCCCCTCGAGAGTCCCACGCCGATCCGCACCCCGGGCCTGCTGTGGCGGAAGGACGCCGCGCAGGACACGCCCGTGCAATCCTTCGCCGTGATCGTGCGGCGCACGGCGCTGGGCAACAGCCTGCGCCGCGTCGGCCCGGGATGAGTGCGCCGCGCTAGCGCAGCCCTTCGCGCTCGAAGACCTGCAGCACGGTCTGCAACGCCTGTTCGTAGCGTTCCTTCTCCTTGGCTATCGATGCCGCGTCCCAGGCCTGCAGGCCCTGCCCGCTCTTCATGCCGTAGTGGCCGCTGCGGACCATGTCTTCGATCACCGGCGGCGGCTCGCGCATCGTCGACAGTTCGGGATAGATGCTCTTCGCTACGGCGAGCGACATGTCCCAGCCTGCATGCTCACGCTGCAGCAGCGGGCCGGCCGCGGCCAGGCGGAAGCCGAAGCTGTAGCGGATGGCCGCGTCGATGTCCGCGGCCGAGGCCACGCCCGATTGCAGCAAGTGAAGCGCCTCGCGGATCAGCGCATGCTGCATGCGGTTGCCGAGGAAGCCGGGGATGTCGCGCTTGACCTGCACCGGGCGCTTGCCCAGGGCCCACATCCAGTCGCCGACCTTTTGGGCCAGCGTCGCATCGGTGGCGGCGCCGCGGATCACCTCGACCAGCGGCACCAGGTAGGCCGGCATGAAGAAGTGCAGGCCCATCATGCGCGCCTGTGTCTTCAGCCCCTTGCCGATCTCGCTGATCGGGAAACTCGACGAGTTGCTGCTCAGGATGGTGTGCGGCGCGCTCAATCGCTCGAGTTCGGCAAACACCGATTGCTTCAGCGCCAGGTCCTCGCGCACGTTCTCGATGACCAGCACGATGTCGGCCCAGGGCACGTTCGCATAGTCGGCATGCACGCCCAGCGCATCGGCATCGAAGGGCTTGTTCAATCGCTGCATCGCCTGTGCCACGCGCTTCGGCAGGCTCTCGCGCGTGGCTGCGGTGGGCGACACCACATCGACGCGCCAGCCGCCGGCCAGCAGCACCACGCTCACGCCGAAGCCCATCGTGCCGCCGCCGACGATCAGCGCCTTGTTTCCGTTTTGCATGTTCAGGGTTCCAGTAGAGGGTGCGAGTTCAGGCCCACGAGCAGACTTCATCGAAGCCCAGGCGGGGTTGGCGTGGCAGCAGGTCGCCGTGGTCGGCGTAGCCCAGGTTGCACAAGAAATTGCTGCGCAACGAGGTGCCGGCGAAGAACTCGGCATCGACCGCGTCGTTGTGGAAGCCCGACATCGGCCCGATGTCCAGCCCCAGCGCGCGCGCCGCCAGCATCAGGTAGGCGCCTTGCAGCGTGCTGTTGCGCAGCGCGGTGTCGTGGGCATGTGCCGGGTCGGCGCGGTAGCCACTGGCGACATCGCGGTGCGGGAAAGTGCGCGCCTGGTGCACATGGAAGTCGAGGTCGTAGGCGACGATGGCCGTCACCGGCGCACTCATCATCTTGGCCACGTTGCCGGCATGAAGTGCCGGGCGAAGGCGTTCCTTGCCCTGCTGCGACTCGACGAACACGATGCGCATCGGCTGGCTGTTGGTGGCCGTCGGGCCGGCCATCGCCAGCGCGACCACCTGTTGCAGCAGCACACGAGGCACCGGCATGTCACGCCAGGCCTTGTGCGAGCGCGCTTGGCGAAAGATCAGGTCGAGCGCGGCGGCGTCGGCGCGCACCATCGAGGCTGCGACGTTCATGCCGCGCCCTCTTCGGCGGCCAGGCGGAAGTCGAACTTGACGTCGTAGAACGGCGCCTCGACCTTGTAGGGAGCAGCGGACGTGGCGTCCTCATGGCGCTCGAAATGCAGCACCAGCGTGCTGCGCACACCGAACACCGCATCGGCGTCGATGTACGGGTCGTCTTCGGCGAAGAGCTCGGTCACCAGCGGCCGGTGCCCGGGGGCGGAAACTAACACGTGGAAATGCGAGGGCCGCAACGCGTGGCGCGCGGCGGCGCGCAGCAAGTCGCCGACCGGGCCGTCGTAGGGCACCGAGTAGTACAGCGGCTTGACCGTCTGCAGCGCATAGCGCCCCATCGCGTCGGTGTGCATGCGGCAGCGCAGGTTGAATTCGGGCTTGTGCGGCGTGGCCTGCGAATACAACCCGTCGGCATCGGTCTGCCAGAAATCGAGCAACGCGCCGGCCAGCGGCTGGCCAGCGGCATCGAGCACCTGCCCGCGCAGCAGGACACGCTCGCCGCTGTTGTCGCCGACGATGCTCGCGCCCACCGGCAACAAGGGCGCCCCTTCGACGTAGAAGGGGCCGAGCACGCTGCTCTCGGTGCCATGTGCCGAGCCGTTCAGCAGGTCGACCAGCGACGACAGCCCGAGCACGTCGCTGCTGAGCACGAATTCGTTGCGCTTTTCGTCGCTGATGCGCCCGGCGCGCCACAAAAAGTCGATGCCGGTATTCCACTCCGCATGCGTCAGATGCACTTCGCTGGCAAAGGCGTGCAGGTGCTTGACCAGGCTGCCAATGAGTTCGCGAAAGCGTGCATCGCTGGCGTCCTTCATCGTGTCAAGCACGGCCGGTGTGATGTTGTCGAGGCTGATGTTGCGCATGTGCGCGCTCTGCTGGAAGGGTCTCGGGCCGCCATGCGAGGAAAGCTGCTCACACCAACGGGAACTGGCGGAATTCTAGATAAAATCGATAAATCTTGCAATAATTGATTTTTTGACGATAATTTAAGCCAAAGCGCCACACAACTGCTGCGCCTGTCCTATTCCGTCACCAACGCCATGCCCTTGAGTCCGACTGCCGCCAACAACGCCGTCACCGGCGAGGCCCCCGCGCCGACGCTGGCGAGCAGCGTGTACGAGCGATTGCGCGAGGACATCCTGCGCGGCCAGTTGGCTCCTGGCAGCAAGTTGCGCATCGAGTTCGTCAGTGAGCGCTACGACGCGGGCCACAGCCCCGTGCGCGAGGCGCTGAACCGCCTGTCCTCCGATGGTCTG
>JAHECC010000322.1 GCA_024641965.1 Rubrivivax sp. | reverse complement strand
GCCCACCGGCACGGCCGGCCTGATCTACATCGACCAGCCCGCCACGCCGGACTTCAGGTACGTGGCCAACGCCGAGTCCCGGACGACACCGTTCGCCATCGCGCCCGGCCGATCAGTAGACATTGGCCCCGTGCACCTTCTGCGCCTCGGCGATCTTGGCCTTGAGCCGCGTCTTGATGGTGTCGAGCACCGCCTCCATGGCCTTCTGCGCGCCTGTGACCCACTTGGCGTCCTTGTCCAGCGCCGTGCGCGCGGCTTGGCGCGCTCGCTCTTGGCAAACATGTCAACAGATACAACGGCATCGCCTCATTGCGAAAGTAGTAGATCACCCGCACGCCTGGCTGCGGCATCCGCCGTTCACAACGTGAGCGATGCCAGCGCTTTCGCTGCGTGCTCGCGCAACAGGTGGCCTCGGTGAGACCCCTGGCGCTGGAGGTGATCTTCACCACGCCGGTCGGTTTCAGGGACCAGGTCGACTTCCGGATCGACCCCCAGGCGCATCGCGTCGACTTTCGATCCCGCTCGTTGTTCGGCTTGTTCGACTGGGACAAGAACCGCTCTCGGATGGAGGAGTTCAAGATGCGCTTCGAACAGCAAGCCCTCCTATGATCGCGGGAAATTTGAAACGCATGTCGAACCTGAGCGCCAGGTCCAACCTCGCCTGCGCACTGCCGAATTGATGTCCGAGCTTCCCGACTGGATCCGCGCGGCGCGCCAGCAGTGGCGCTGGCAGGGTCAGGCGCGTCCGCCCTTTGCCGCGACACCGGGGCCAGGCCAGACATCGGTCTGGGACTTCCCTCGTCCGCCGCGTCTGGCGCAGGACACGCGCGAGGTGGTGGTGCGCTGGGGTGATCTCGAAGTGGCGCGCACGCGGCGCGCCGTGCTCGTGCTGGAGACCGCCCATCCGCCGAGCGTGTACCTGCCGTGGGATGACGTGGTCCGGCGTCTGTTGCAGCCGGCGGCCGGCAGCTCGTTCTGTGAATGGAAAGGGCCCGCGCAGTACTGGACCTTGGTGCATCGCGATCGCCGCCTGCCCGGCGTGGCATGGAGCTACCCGCAGCCGCTGGCCGGTGCCGAAGCGCTGGCCGATTGCGTGGCGTTCTATCCGGCGGCGCTGGATTGCCGTGTCGACGGCGCAGTCGTCATACCGCAGCCCGGCGGGTTCTACGGCGGCTGGATCACGCCCGAGCTGGTCGGCCCGTTCAAGGGCGAGCCCGGCAGCGAGGACTGGTAGCGAAGACCGGTCGCAAAGATTGGTCGCGATGGCATCAAGGCCAGCCGGCCGCTCCAACGCCCGGGCTCAGTTGCGCTTGCGAAACACCACGAGGTGCTGCCACGGCAAGGTGCCCACGGTGCGATCCCACACCAACGCGTGCACGGCGGCTTCGCGCTTGATCTGGGCTTCGCTCATCTTGTGCAGCGCCTTGATTGGCACCTGCGGGTCTTCGGCCCGGTACTCGACGAACACGATCTGACCACCCGGCTTGAGGGCGCGGATGATGCTGGCCAGCACCTCGTACGGAAACGCCAGCTCGTGATAGACGTCGACCATGATGGCCAGGTCGACCGACGATGCCGGCAGCCTGACGTCGTCCTCGGCACCGAGCAAGGGCTGGATCTGCGTCAGGCCGCTTTGCCGCACCGTGCTTTGCAGCATAGCCACCATCTCGGGCTGGACGTCGACCGCCAGCACCTTGCCGCCGGGCATGACCGCCGGCGCCATGCGCCGGGCCAGGTAACCCGTGCCCGCGCCAATGTCGGCCACCACCATGCCGGGCATGAGTTGGAGGGCCGCCACCAGCAGATCGGTGCGTTCCTCGCGCTCACGCTCTTCACGCTCGAGCCAAGCCGCGCCCTGCCAGCCCATGACACCCGCGATGTCGCGGCCCATGTAGCGTTTGCCGATGCCGTCGGCGCCTGCCGGGACGCGGGTGTAGCGCTCGCTGGATTTGCCTGCGTCAGCGAGCGCCAGCGTTGCGATGCACAGCAGCAAGGCACCTAGCACAGTCGTCGACACGCTCCGCGCAATTCGATTCATGGCCCACACCTCGCGCTTGAAGAGACCGGCACTGGCTATCCCGGGTTGCGGCATCAGCGCACTGCCAACCAGATCTCGTTGCGCCGCAGGAACCACGGCGTGAAGGGCGCGTTGTAGCGCGCCAGCACCGGCTCGCCTTGCGTGGCCACACCCGCCGCTTGCAGGGTTGCCTTCAACTCGCCCAGGTGCTCGAGGTAGTTGGCCTGTGACCAGGTGCCCGAGTAGCGGATGACCGCCCAGGTGCCGGCGGGCACCTCGCGCAGTTGCACACGCGGGTCGATCGGCTCGGGCGCCGTCGCCAGCGTCACCCCCTTGGGCAGGACGAACTGCACCCGCATGCCGTCAGCCGTGGCGGCCTGGGTCACAGGCGCGGTCATGTCCATGCGCATGGGCGCGGCGGTCTGCGTCACCGGCGCTGTCATCGCGAACTTCTTCTCGCCCTTGTTCTTGCCGAAGATGTAGCCGGCCAATATGGGGAAGGCCTGGTTGCCGGCGTCTTCGGGCGAGGCGTCCAGCACCACCTCGGCCACGACGTAGGGCGCGTATTGGCGCAACTCCACGTTGTCGAAGCTCCTGATGACTTCGTGGTCCGGCTCTTCGATCGCCTGGCTGAGCAAGGGCATGGCAACGAGTGTGAGGGCAAGCAGGAAGCGATGCATGGGCAAGGGTCCGGTCGTCTTAGGTGTGAGAGGCCAGGTGCGATGAAGGCAGAGCCGCGGGCAACATCAGGCCCTCGTGCAAGGCCACATGCTCGAGTGCAGCCTCGAAACGGGCGCGCGAAGCCGCCGCGACGCGGCCCAAGTAGGCATGCAGCTCGGCGTCGGCCGCGTTGCGATGCTCACACTCGGCGCTGTAGGCCTCGAAGTGCGACAACTGCACCAGCAGCTCGGCCACGTGGCGCGGGCACTCGCAGGCCATCGTTGAAGACAGGCCCGCAAATTCGACCAA
>JAHECC010000015.1 GCA_024641965.1 Rubrivivax sp. | reverse complement strand
CGGTGTGCGAACTGCTCGGCGAAGGCCGCCAGCGCGATGCGGTGCAAGTGCTGGGCTACCTGTTCTATGTCGGCGACCGGCGCAGGACCGATCTGCCCTACGCTGAAGAACCCGATGCCCAGCACGACTGGTGTCGCCTGCGCCACGTGCCGGCGCTGGACGCGCGCTCCATCGTGCGCCAGGCCGAGGCCGCGCAATCGCGATATGGCTTCGCCGACTTCAAGCTCAAGGGTGGCGTGTTTGCCGGCGAGGCCGAGGTCGAGGCGGTGCATGCACTTCACGCGCGCTTTCCCGAAGCGCGCATCACGCTCGACCCGAATGGCGCCTGGTCCTTGAAGGATGCGGTGCGGCTGATGCGCGACCTGCACGGCGTGCTCGCCTATGCCGAAGACCCCTGCGGCGCTGAAGACGGCTTCTCGGGCCGCGAGGTGATGGCCGAGTTCCGCCGCGCCACCGGGTTGCCAACCGCCACCAACATGGTCGCCACCGACTGGCGCCAGCTGGTGCATGCGCTGTCGCTGCAGTCGGTGGACATCCCGCTCGCCGACCCGCATTTCTGGACGATGGCCGGCAGCGTGCGCGTGGCGCAGACCTGCCGCGACTGGGGCCTGACCTGGGGCTCGCATTCGAACAACCATTTCGATGTCTCGCTGGCCATGTTCACGCAGGTCGCTGCCGCGGCGCCGGGCAAGGTCACGGCCATCGACACGCACTGGATCTGGCAGGACGGCCAGCGCCTGACGCAAGCGCCGCTGCGCATCGCCGGCGGCATGATCGAGGTGCCGACGGCGCCCGGGCTGGGTGTCGAACTCGACATGGCCGAAGTCGAGAAGGCGCATCAGCTGTATCTTCGACACGGGCTGGGCGCGCGCGACGACGCCGTCGCGATGCAGTACCTGGTGCCCGGCTGGACCTTCAACCCCAAGCGGCCCTGCCTGGTCCGCTGAACCGGAGAGAGCGATGAGAGAGAACCGCCTGCGTACGCTGTGGAAAGAGGACAAGACGGCCGTCAACGGCTGGCTTGCCGTGGCCAACAGCTTCAGCGCCGAGACCATGGCGCACCAGGGCTGGGATTCGCTGACCATCGACATGCAGCACGGCGTGATCGACTACCAGGCCATGGTGACGATGCTGCAGGCCATTTCCACCACGCCGACGGTGCCGGTGGTGCGCGTGCCCTGGCTCGAGCCCGGCATCATCATGAAGAGCCTGGACGCCGGTGCCTACGGCGTGATCTGCCCGATGGTGAACACGCGCGAGGACGCGCAGAAGCTGGTGGCCTACACCCGCTACGCGCCCAAGGGCACGCGCAGCTTCGGCCCGGTGCGTGCGTTGCTCTACGGCGGTGCCGACTACGCCGCGCATGCCAACGACACGGTGATCGCTTTCGCGATGATCGAAACCGCCCAGGCGCTGGACAACCTGGACGACATCCTGTCGGTCGAAGGGCTGGAGGCGATCTACATCGGCCCGTCGGATCTGTCGCTGGCGCTGGGTTGCCGGCCGGTGTTCGACGATCCGGATCCAAAGGCGGTGCAGGCCATCGAGCACATCCTGGAACGTGCCAAGGCGCATGGCGTGGTCGCCGGCATCCACAACGGTGTGCCCGAGGTGGCGCTGGCGCGCGCGGCGAAGGGTTTTCGCTTCGTTACCGTCGGCTCCGATGCGCGGCTGATGGCCGCGGGATCGCAGCAGATCCTGAAGGCGATGCGCGCCGGCTGAACCACGGCCACGCGGCAGGCAGGCGCTGTCGCCACCCGGGCTCGCGGTTAGCATAGGTCATGGGCGACTACACCGACACACTGGCCGTCGAGGCCACCAGCCTCTTCGATCGGCTTGCGGCCATGCTGCCGCAGCTGCTGGGCGCAGTGACCCTGCTGTTCGTCGGCTGGGTGCTGGCGCGGCTGCTGCGCGCGGCCACGCGTCGCGGCGCGATGCTGCTCGACGCCTTGCTGGCGCGAGGTACTTCGCCGACGCGCTGGCGCGTGGGCCGCTCGGCCTCGCTGCTGGGCAACGTCGTGTACTGGGTGGTGCTGCTGTTCTTCATCACCGCGGCCACGCACACGCTCGGCCTGCAGACCTTCACGGTCTGGCTGGCGCGCTTGCTCGACCACCTGCCGGCGCTGGCCGCCGGCCTGTTGATCGTGGTGGCGGGCTACCTGGCTTCGGGTTTCGTGGCCGAGCTGGTGCGGGCCACGGCCACCGGGCTGGCGCCGGCGCAGCGCGCCGCACTGGCGCGCGTGGCGCAGGGCGCAACGCTGGTCATGGCACTGCTGGTCGGCGCCGACCAGATCGGCCTGAAGGTCACCTGGATCGCGATATTGGCCGCCGTGCTGGTGGGCACGATGATGGGCGGCGTGACCCTCGCCATCAGCCTGGGCGCGCGCAGTTATGTCGCCAACCTGATCGGTGCGTTCTACCTGCGCCAGGCGCTGCGGCTGGGCCAGCGCGTGCGAGTCGCCGGACACGAAGGCCGCATCGTCGATGTCACCGTCACCTCGCTGGTGCTGGAAACCGCAGACGGCCGTGTGCTGCTGCCGGGCAGCCTGTATCACGACCAAGCGATCGTGCTGATGGCACGCCAAGACAGTGACTGACGCCGAGCCGCAGCGCCTCAGCCTGGCCTTCATGCGCACGCACCCGGCGCAAGCGGCGCGTGTGCTCGAGGCCTTGCCGCCCGACGATGCGGCCACGTTGTTCGCGCGCGCGCCGGCCCGGCTGGGTGCCGGGGTGCTGGCCGCGATGCTGCCGCAGGCGGCGGCGCGCTGCATTGCCGCCATGGACGATGAGCGCGCGCTGGAACTGCTGTCGCCGATGGGTGCGCAGCCGATCGTCGCGGTGATGCGCTACGTCGCCGAAGTGCGCCGGCGCGAGTTGCTCAAGCGATTGCCCACCACCGCCGCGCTGGCCTCGTCACTGTTGCTGGGCTACGCTGAAGACACGCTCGGCGCCTGGGCCGACCCCGACGTGGTGCTGCTGCCGGCCGACACCCGTGCCGGCGATGCGCTGCAGCGGCTGCGCCAGTCGCCGATGCATCACGAGATGGTCTTTGTCACCGATGCCGAGCGCAAGCTCCTTGGCATCGTCGGCCTGGGCGCGCTGCTGCAGGCGCCCGAAGCCGCCACCCTGGCTACGTTGATGCGGGCGCCGGTCGCCACGCTGGCGGCGCATGCGCCCTTGAGCGGCAGTGCCGCGCACCCGGGCTGGGAGCGGGTGTCGGTGTTGCCGGTGGTGGAGCCGGGCGACCGCATCGTTGGCGTGATGACACGCGACGCGCTCAGCCGCGCACAGCGGCAGGCCGCCCCGACTGCAAACGACGAGGCCGACGCCCGCCTGCCGGCGCTGTTTGCGCGTGCCTATTGGCAGACGCTGTCGGGCTTGCTGGAAACGGGCCTGTCGCTGTTGCCGCGTGTGCCGCCGGCGCAGGAAGGGTCGCGGCAATGAGCGCCGTGCTGGCGACCAATGCGGATGTGGCACTGACGCAGCGCTACCTGCTCGACTTTCCGCAGGAGGCAGCGCGCCTGTTCGAGGCCATGCCCGCGGCCGAGGCGGTGGAGTTGTTGGCGACGCAACCGCCGCATGCGGTATCGCGCGCCTGGCAGGCGCTGGCCGGCGATGTGGCGAAGAACGTCCTGGAATTGCTGCCCGAGCCGCTGGCGTTGCATCTGCTGGCCGAAGCCGAACCGGTGGCCAGCGTGACGGTGCTGGCGCAGTTCGATGCGAAGGAGCGCGAGGCCTGGCTGCAGCGTCTGGACAAGGAAGTGGCGCATGAACTGCGCGCGTTGCTCGACTACCCCGAAGACTGCGCCGGGCGCCTGATGGACCCGCGCGTCAGCCCGCTGCGTGCCGGCATGACGGTGGACGAGGCCATCGAACGGCTGCGCCTGATCAAGCGCAGCGGTTTGCGCGAACTCTTCGTCATCGACGACGAGGGCCGGCTGGCCGGCCGTGTCGAGGTGCAGGATCTGGCGCTGGCCGCGCGCGAACTGCCGCTGTCGGACATCACCCGCGGTGTGCTCGCGGTGGTCGGCGACCTCGATCCGCGCGAGGAGGTGGTCGAGGTGCTGCAGACCCACCCGATCACGGCACTGCCGGTGATCAACGTGGCCGGACGTTTCATCGGCATCATCCGCCAGGCTGAGCTGATGACCGCGGTGGAAGAGGAAAGCAGCCTGGACATCCTGACCATGGTCGGCGCCAGCCCGGACGAGCGCGCGCTGTCGTCGCCGCTGTTCGCGGTGAAGAAGCGCCTGCCCTGGCTGCAGATCAACCTGCTCACCGCCTTTCTCGCCGCTGCCGTGGTCGGCTTGTTCGAAAGCACCATCGCTCAGTTCACCGCGCTGGCGGTGCTGCTGCCGGTGGTGGCCGGGCAATCCGGCAATGCGGGTGCGCAGGCGCTGGCAGTGACGATGCGCGGCCTGGTGCTGCGCGAGATCAGCCTGCGCCACTGGCCCAAGGTGGTCGGCAAGGAAGCGCTGACCGGGCTGATCAACGGCATCGCAGTCGCCGCGACCACCGGGCTGGCGGTGTACGTGTGGAGCAAGTCACTGGCGCTGGTGGGCGTGATCGTGCTGGCGATGGTGATCTCGATGTTTGCTGCCGGACTGGCCGGCGCGCTGGTGCCGGTGCTGCTGCGCCGCTTCGGACAGGACCCGGCGACGGCCTCGTCGATCATCCTGACCACCGTCACCGACGTGGTCGGCTTCTTCTCGTTCCTGGGCATCGCGGCGATGTTCGCGCCGCTGCTGCGGCAGAGTTTGGCGTAAGGGCGGCGCGCGTTGCGCGCAGTGGGCGGCGTGATGCGTATCAGGGGCGCGCGCTGCGAGGCGTTCGTGCGGTACGTCGCATGCCTGGCGGGATGGCGAGTGGTTTGTCGTACGTTGGGCCGGCCTGGATACGCATCAGCGTGCCATGCTGCGCATCACTTCGGATCTGCTATCCGTCTTGCTACGCGCCAGAAGTGCTGCCGACATTTGGCTAAGCCGCACAATCGAAAGTGCGGCGGCGCGTCCTCAATTTGCCTGATTCTGCGCAATCTCTTTGCGCACTGTTGCCAGAGTTAAACATGACTACTCGTAGAGGTTTGATAACCACGTTGGCCCTGGTAGCCGTCCTTTCCGGATGCGCCAGCGCGGTCAGTACGCCGTCTCCGCTGGTGGGAGCATGGCTCGTCAGCTCCGAACGCTCTCGTGGCGTCGGAAAGAACATGCTGACGTTTTCTTCTGATGGAACGTTCTTCCGCAGCGGTGACACACACCCAACGCTGAGCGGTGGGCATGGTGCTTGGAAGCAGGTCGGCCCCGAGAGCTTTGAGGCTACCTACATTGCGTTCCGCTTCGACGAGAGCCAAAAGTGGATCGGAAGCACGAAGACTAGCCTGCGAATCAAGCTGGGCTCCAAGCCCAATGAGTTCACCGGAACGGCCAAGTCCATGACGCGCGACCTTGATGACAAGGAACTTAGAGTGGGTGAGAGCAACCTTCAAGGGCGTCGAATCGAGGTCGCACCGCAGTAACCTCAAGTGCGGCCTAGCCCCTCTACAGGGACTTCCCATCGAGTCAACGGGCTTTGGTGATTGCATTTTGATTTTGGTCTGCCCGACCTTGGTGCTTTGACGCTGCAACGCCACAGAGAACAGACTGCACATCTACAGGCGGCCTTGTTGCAAGCGATGTTCGGTGCGGGACCAGCCGGCAGCACTGCGCTTCAGCGCCGCCGATCTGAATCAGAGAATCGCGAACGCTCGAAGGGACGCGCAATGACACCAGTCGACTCGAACGTGCTGACCGGCATCGGCAATACCCCATTGATCGACCTCGGCGGGTTCGTGCCGCCCGGCTCGGCCAGAGTGCTGCTCAAGCTGGAGTGGGCCAATCCGACGGGAAGCATGAAAGACCGGATGGCGCAAGCGGCAATCGAGGCCGCCGAGGCCGATGGTCGTCTGTTGCCCGGCGGCACGGTCGTGGAATACACGGCCGGCACCACCGGCATCTCGCTGGCGATGGTCTGCGCCGCGAAGGGCTATGGCTTGGAGATCGTGTTTTCGGATGCGTTCAGTGACGAGAAGCGGCGCGCGATGGAGGCGTTCGGAGCCAGGATCACGGATGTCGCCAGTGACGACAAGCAGATCACCGACACCTTGATCAGGGAGATGATCCGCACGGCCGGCGAGATCAGCCTGCGCCCCAAACACTGGTGGTGCGACCAGCTGAACAATCACGACGCCGTGAAGGGCTACCTGCCGATGGGTGAGGAGATCTGGGCACAGACGGGCGGCGCCGTGACAGCATTCGTCCATGCGGTCAGTACCGCTCACTCCATTCATGGTGCAACCCAGGCGCTCTGGGCCCACGATCCCGACGTGCAGGTGATCGCCGTCGAGCCGGAGGAGTCCGCCGTGCTATCCGGCAGGCCGTCCGGCTCGCACAAGATCGAAGGCATCGGCATCGGCTTTGTGCCGCCACTCTGGCAGCCTCATCTGGTGACGGCAATTGAACGGGTCTCGACCGCCGCAGCCAAGGACATGGCCCGACGCCTCGCGCGTGAGTGCGGCGTGCTCGCAGGGGCGTCGACCGGAGCCAACGTGGTGGCTGCCCTGCGCATTGCCGAGCAGCTCGGCACGTCGGCGACCGTCGTCACCATCGCCTGCGATTCCGGTCTGCGGTACCTGAGCACGGACGTGTTCATCCCGGGTCGGACCGGCGACTAGCGCCCGGCCCGGCGTGCGCATCAATCGAGGGTAATGCCGATGTCCGGGCACGACCCATTGCGCCTAACATGTTTGGCCAAATTGAACAGACACAGGAGTCCCATCATGACATTCCATCCCCTGAAGATCGGCGTTGCCCTGGGCACGCTGCTGTGTGCGACATCGGGCGCGATGGCCCAGCAGGTCAAGCTGATGACCGGGCCGCAGGGCGGCTCGTGGTACCCGCTGGGCGGGGCCATCGCCAACATCGGCGACAAGGCCGGCATGAAGGTGCAGGTGCTGCCCGGCGCGGGCATCGCCAACGTCAAGGCCATCGAAGGCGGCAAGGCAGACGTCGGCTTTGCCAACTCGATCTCCACGGTCGACGGCATCGCCGGGCGCGCGCCTTTCGACACGCCGGCCAAGAACGTGTGCAACGTCGCCACGCTGTACCCGCAGTACTTCCAGATCGTCGCCAATGCCGATTCGGGCATCAACTCGCTGGGCGACCTGAAGGGCAAGTCCGCGGCCTTCCAGCCCAAGGGCAACACGGCCGAATTCATCAGCCAGCAGGCGCTCGAGGTCTACGGCCTGAAGGCGGCCGACCTGAGCCGCGTGAGCTACGTGTCCTACACCGATGCGGTGTCGCTGATGAAGGACAACAACGCCCAGGTGTTCACGCTGGGCACGACCGTGCCGGCCTCGGCCATCATGGACCTGGCCTCGGCACGCGACATCAAGATCGTGGCCATCGGCGACGACAAGTTCCAGGCCATGCGCAAGCTCAATCCGGGCTACACCAAGCTGGTCATCAAGGCCGGCAGCTACCCGAAGCAGACGGCCGACGTGCCGACCATCGGCTACGCCACGCACGTCATCGCGCGCTGCGACCTTGACGCCGACGTGGTCTACAAGCTGCTGAAGGGCATGGTCGACAACAAGGCCGACCTGACGGCGATCGCCAAGGCGATGGGCGAGACCACGCCGAAGATGATGGCCGAGGACATCGGCGTGCCGATGCACAAGGGCGCGACGAAATACTACAAGGAAGCCGGCGTCCTGTGATGCCCTGAGCCGTTGGCCTCGCGGGTCGCCCGGCCCACGGGGTTGCAGCGACCGCGCGGTGTGACGCTGCGCCGGACTGAACCGATGCGAGCGCCATGTTGTCGATACGCCAATCCGCTGCCCTGCGCGCCATCACCGTCGTGGCGGTGGCGATGTCGGCATTCCACCTGTACGTGGCCTTCATGGGCCCGCCGGATGCCTACATCATGCGCGGCTCGCATCTGGCCTTCGCGCTGTCGCTGGCCTATCTGATCATGCCCGGCCTCAGCGGCCGGGCCGGGCGCGCGGGCTGGTTCGATGTGCTGCTGGTGGCGGTGGCGGTGGCGGCGGCGATGTATCCCGCCATGCGGCTGGACTACATCCTCAACCGCATCTACTACGTCGACGACCCGCAGCTGCTCGACTATGTGTTCGGCGGTGCGCTGGTCCTGCTGATCCTGGAAGCCACGCGGCGCTTCACCGGCTGGGCGCTGCCGGTCACGGCGCTGGTGTTCCTGGTCTACGGGCTGACGTTGGGCAACCAGTCGCCCGGCATCATGCTCGACCAGATGTTCCTCACCACCGAGGGCATCTACGGCATTCCGCTGTACGTGTCGGCGACCTACGTGATGCTGTTCATCCTGTTCGGCGCCTTCGTCGAACGCAGCGGCGCCGGCCAGCTGTTCATGGACTTCGCGCTGGCCATCGCCGGCCACACCTCGGGCGGCCCAGCCAAGGTGGCGGTGATCACCAGCAGCCTGTTCGGCACCGTGTCGGGCAGCGCGGTGGCCAACGTCATGACCACCGGCGCCTTCACCATTCCGCTGATGAAGCGCACCGGCTACCGCCCCGCCTTCGCCGGCGCGGTCGAGGCAGTGGCCTCCACTGGTGGGCAGTTGATGCCGCCGATCATGGGCGCGGCGGCTTTCGTGATGGCCGAGTTTCTCGGCGTGTCGTACCTGAAGGTGGCGGTGTTCGCGCTGCTGCCTGCCGTGCTGTACTACGTGGCGGTGTTCATGGCGGTGCACTTCGAGGCCAAGCGCATCGGCCTGGTCGGGCTGCCCAAGGCCGACCTGCCGCGCATGCGCCAGGTGCTGACCGAGCGCGGCCACCTGTTCCTGCCTCTGGTCATCATCGTGGCGGTGCTGCTCAGCGGAAAGAGCGCGGCCTTCGCGGCGCTGTGCGGCATTGGCTCGGTGATTCCGACGACCTGGCTGCGTTCGACCACCCGCGGCACCTTCACGCTGACGGCGATCGTCGAGGCACTCGAATCGGGCGCACGCAACACCTTGGTGGTGGCACTGGCCTGCGCTTGCGCCGGCCTGGTCATCGGCACCATCACGCTCACCGGCGTCGGCCTGTCCTTCACCGGCGTGGTCCTGGCACTGTCGCAGAACTCGCTGATCCTGGCGCTGTTCCTGACCATGCTCGCCGGCATCCTGCTCGGCATGGGCCTGCCGACCACGCCGGCCTACATCGTGCAGGTGGCGCTGCTCGTGCCGGCGATGGTCAAGCTGGGTGTGCAGGTCGAGGCGGCGCACCTGTTCGTGCTGTACTTCGCGGTGCTGTCGGCAATCACACCGCCTGTCGCGATGGCCGTGTACGCAGCCAACGGTCTGTCCGGCGCGTCGGTGATGGACACCGGCTGGGCCGCGGTGAAGCTGGGCATGACCGGCTACATCATCCCCTTCATGTTCGTCTTCTCGCCCTCGCTGCTGCTGATGGGCGAGCCGACGGTGGTGGCCATGGCGGTGGTCAGCTCGACCATCGGCGTGGTCTGCCTGGCCGGCGGATTGCATTCGCACTTCTTCTTCGGCACGGCCCGGGCCTGGGAGCGCTTGATGCTGATCGCCGCCGCGCTGGCGCTGATCAAGCCGGGGCTGATGACCGACCTGATCGGCCTGGCGCTGATCGCATTGACGGTGGCCAGCCAGTTCATGATCAAGTCGCCGGGGGTCAATGCCGTACGCAAGGAGAGCACGTGAGCATCCAGCTGTATGCCTTCGACACCCCCAACGGCCGCAAGATCAGCGTGGCATTGGAAGAAATGGGCCTGCCCTACGACGTGCATGTGGTCGACATCACGAAGGGCGAGCAACGCGATCCTGCGTTCGTGAAGCTCAGCCCGAATGCCAAGATTCCGGCCATCGTCGACGCCGATGGGCCGGGCGGCCAGCCGATCAGTGTGTTCGAGTCCGGCGCGATCCTCATCTACCTGGGCGAAAAGAGTGGCAAGTTCTGGCCTACCGATGCGCGCGCACGCATCGCCGTGCTCGAATGGCTGATGTTCCAGATGGGCGGCTTCGGTCCCTTTCCCGGCCAGGTGCACCACTTCATCGCACTGGAAGACGAGGTGCAGCGCGACTACGGCCTGAAGCGCTTCATGGCCGAGACACGCCGCCTGTACGGCGTGATGGACCGGCGCCTGGCCGAGCATGAATATTTCGCTGGTGAACTGTCGATCGCCGACTTCGCGCTGCTGGGCTGGGCCTGGCGGCACCCGCGGCACAAGGTGGAACTGGCCGACTTCCCGAACGTAAAGCGCTGGTATGACACGCTGATGGCTCGCCCGGGCGTGCAGCGCGGCTTCGCGGTGTCGCTGCGGCACCCCCAGTAGGCGCACCGCTGCGCTCGGGCGATCAGCTGCCTGCGGGCGGGTCGGTCTGCCACGGTGGCAGCTCGGCACCGCAATCGCGGCAGTACTTCGCCGCAGGCGAGTGTCCTTCGCTCAGGCATTCGTGGCAGCTGCGCGTGGTCGGTTCGCGGCTGATGCGTTGCGCCGCGAATTCGGCGCCGACGATGCCGGTGGGCACGGCCAGCGTGCCCCAGCCCAGCAGCATCATCACCGACGCGATCCAGCGCCCCAGATCGGTCTGCGGCGTGATGTCGCCGAAGCCCACCGTGGTCAGCGTGGTGATGGCCCAGTACACGCCCACCGGGATGCTGGTGTAGCCATGCTCGGGGCCTTCGACCACATACATCAGCGTGCCCATCACCAGCACCACCATCATCACGAAGCCGAGGAAGACCATGATCTTGCGCCGCGCCGCCGCCACCGCGCGGTACAGCGAGCCGAATTCGGCCACGTACGCGGTCAGCCGGAACAGCCGCAGCAGGCGCAGCAGGCGCAGGATGCGCACGTCCACCAGCGCATGCAGGCCCGGTACCAGCACCGCCAGGTAGGTCGGCAGGATGGCCAGCAGGTCGATGATGCCGAAGAAACTGGTGGCATAGCGCACGGGCCTGCGCACGCAGGACAGACGCGCGATGTACTCGATCGTGAACAGGATCGTGAAGCTCCACTCCAGCACGAACAACCACCGGCCGAAGCGTGCATGCATGCTGGCCATGCTGTCGAACACCACTACCACCACGCTGGCCACGATCATCGCGATCAGCGTCAGGTCGAAGGCGCGCCCGGCGCGCGTGTCGGCCTCGAAGATGATGGTGTACATGCGCAGGCGCCAGCCGGCCTCGGGCCGGCCCACCTGCCACACATCGACCTTGCCCTTGCGTGAGCCCGTCGTCATGGACCGCATGCTATCGCCGGCAGGCCTTGTTGCAGCGCCGACACGCGCGCGGCGTGGATGGCCTGGCCGATCTGCGGCCCGGACCGGCCTCGCGCCGCCCCGTCCGCGGCGAGCGCCGCCGTGTCCACCGATTGCGCCAGCGCCAGCGCTTGCAGCAACCGTGCGCGCTGCGGGTAGGCGCGCTGCTGCAGCCCGGTGCGGCCACGCGCGTCGCACTCGCAGGCCAGCAGCAGCTCGGCAAAACGTTGCGGCCGGCGCAGTGCATCGCAGCGGTCCATCAGGCGCATCAGCGCCGCTGCATCGAAGCCCAGGCTGGCATGCACATGACCATGCTCGCGCGCCGCAAGCACGGCCAGCTCGCGGCACTCCACCGGCACCTTCAGCCGTTCGCACACGGCGCGCAGAAGCTTCACGCTGCGCTGTTCGTGGCCGATATGGCGTGGCCACTGAGCAGGCGGCGTTGTGCCCTTGCCCAGGTCATGGCACAGGCAGGCAAAACGCACTGCCAGCGAGGCCTGCATGGAGGCGGCCTGGTCGAGCACCAGCATCAGGTGCACGCCGGTGTCGATCTCGGGGTGGTGCTCGGGCGGCTGTGGCACGCCCCACAGCCGGTGCACCTCGGGCAGCAGCACCTGCAGCGCGCCGCACGCGCGCAGCAGCTCGAACAGGCGCGACGGCAGCGGCTCCATCAGCCCGCGCGCCAGCTCCTGCCACACACGCTCGGCCACCAGCGCATGCACCTCGCCGGCGGCGACCATCGTGCACATCAGCGCCAGCGTTTCCGGAGCCAGCGTGAAATCGGTGAAGCGCGCGGAGAAGCGTGCCACGCGCAGGATGCGCACCGGGTCTTCGGCGAAGGCCGGCGAGACATGGCGCAGCACACGCGCTTGCAGATCGCGCTGACCACCGAAGGGGTCGATCAGCCTGCCATCGGCGCTTTCGGCGATGGCGTTGATCGTCAGGTCACGGCGCGCCAGGTCCTGCTCCAGCGTGACGCCGGGATCGGCATGCACGACGAAGCCGTGGTAGCCGGGGCCTGACTTGCGCTCGGTGCGTGCCAGTGCGTATTCCTCGTGCGTGCCGGGGTGCAGGAACACCGGGAAGTCGCGCCCGACCTGGCGGAAGCCGGCGTCGAGCATCTGCTGCGGCGTGGCGCCGACCACCACCCAGTCGCGGTCACTCACCGGCCGGCCGAGCAGCCGGTCGCGTACCGCGCCGCCGACGACGTAGGCCTGCAGGGTGCTGGCGGAGTCCATCGTCACGGCATGCTCAGCGTGTGACGATCGGGAAGTTGCCTGGCGCCCTGTCGATCAGTGCGAAGAAGCGGCCCAGGTCGAGCACGCTGCCGTCGATCTGCGTCTGCGGCGACAGCAGCAACTCTTTCGCACCGGCCGAGCCGGTGACCATCTCCAGGAAGAAGGCCTTGCTCAGGCGCAGCGTCGCATTGGCGTCGGTTGCGGGTGGCGCGCGGCGATGGTGCAGCACGCCGTTCTCGATGTGCAGCACATGGCTCTCGCCCAGGTCGCTGAACACCAGGTTGATCTTCAGCGCCGTGTCGGCGGCCTTCGGCCCGTCGAGGCTGGCGGCCATGGCGCCGAGGAAGGCTTCGATCGGCACATGCTGCAGCATGTCCAGCATCATGCTCCGGCTCACGCCCTGGTCCGGCGCGCCCTGGCGCAATTCGAGCGCGCCGCTGAGGTAGAAGTTGCGCCAAGGTGCGGCCTCGGCCATGTAGCCCATCTGTTCGAAAGAGCGCGCCAACAGCTCGCGCGCCGCGCGGTTGTCGGCATCGGCATACACCGCATGCTTCAGCAGTTCGGCGGCCCAGCGAAAGTCTCCGGCGTCATAGGCCTTCTGCGCCTCGGCCTGCAGCCTGTCGGCGCCGCCCGCCAGCGCCACGTAGCGCCGGCCGGCCAGCACCGGCGGCAACGCATCCAGGTTCGCTGGATTCGCGTCGAACCAGCCGAGATAGAACTGGACCACCGCGCGCACGTTGTGGCGCACGGTGCCGTAGTAGCCGCGCACGTTCAGGTGGTCCTGCAGCGCCTGGGGCATCTGCAAGGTCTCGGCGATCTCGGGCCCGGTGAGGCCGGCGTTCATGAGCCGCACCGTCTGGTCGTGGATGTAACGGTAGACGTCGCGCTGCTTGACGATGAAGTTGCGGATGTTCTCGCGGCCCCACACCGGCCAGTGGTGCTGGTTGAACAGCACCTCGGCGTCGGCGGCGAATTGCAGCGACGCGTCGATGTAGGCCGCCCACTGCAGCGCGTCGCGCACCTTCGCGCCGCGCAGCGTGTACAGGTTGTGCAGCGTGTGGCCCATCAGCTCGGCGCCGCCGAAGGCCTTCAGCTCGGGCAGCGTGAAGGTGAATTCGGCCGGCGCCTCGCTACCGGGCGCGTTGTGGAAGACGAAACGCACGCCGTCGAGCAGCAGATCCTGATGCGCGGCCTCGACCACCACGGTGGGCGGCAGGATGCCGACGCGGCCGAAGGCCACGGCCTTGCCCAGGCCGTTGTCCACAAGCCCGCCGGCATCGCGCGGCAGCCGCTGGCCGTACATGTACATCGCACGCCGGCCCATGGCCACGCCCATCAGGATGTTCTCGCTCGTCGCCTCGTGCATGAAGCCGGCCGGCGCCACGATCGGCACCGCGCGCGCCCTGGCTTCGTCGGCGCCGAGGATGCCCAGCGCACCGCCGAAATGGTCCACATGGCTGTGCGTGAAGACCAGCGCCGACACCGGCCGGTCGCCGAGGTGCCGGCGCGCGAAGGCCATTGCGGCAGCGGCGGTTTCGCGCGAGGTCAGCGCATCCACCACGATCCAGCCGCTGCGGCCCTCGATCAGCGTGATGTTCGCCAGGTCGAAACCGCGCAATTGCCAAATGCCGTCGCGCACCTTGAACAGGCCGATGTGGTTGTTCAGCAGCGCCTGGCGCCACAGGCTCGGATTCACCGTGTCCGGCGCGGCACCGCTGACGAAGGCGAAGGCGTCGTAGTCCCAGACCACGCGGCCGCTTTCGTCCCTGACCTGGCCGGTGGGCGCGGCGATGAAACCGCGCCGCGCGTCGGCGAAGCTGGCGGGGTCGCTCAGATCGGCGGCCCGGGCCACGGCGGCGTTGGCTTTCAGCACGCTGGGGCTGACCGCGCCGTGGGCGGGTGTGACCGGAGCGCTGCTCTGGCACGCCGACAGCGTGCACATGGCGAGCATCAGTAACGAACTCGTGGCGCGACATGCGTGCGGCCGGCCTGCGAAATCCGTCATGTGCGCCCCCTGGTCGTGATTGTCGATCACACCCTGGCCTACCTGGCAGACGCCGTGTCCTGCGCATCCAGGCGCGCCACCTCGGACATCAGCGCGTCGATCGCCTGGCGATAGCGCGCCAGCACCATGGCGGGCGTCTCGTCACGAGGTTCGACGATCAGCGCTTGCCACAAGCTTTCGTCGATGCCGGCCAGCACCGCGTTGCGGCGGATCGGCGTCGCCGGCGGCAGCGCGAATCGACCGCCGCTGTCCTCCACGCGGCCGGCCTCGCCACCCAGTTGTGCGCCCAGCAGGTACAGGTGCCGGTGCATCGGCGACACCGTCTGTTCGATGCGTGCGGCCAGGCCATTCTCGTCGCGCTCGTAGCGCTGGCCCAGTTCCACAAACTGCTTCAGGTTGCGCGCCTCCAGCATGTCGACCTCGCCCAGGCCGAGCAGTCTTGCGTGCTCGCTTGCTGCTTGCAGCCGCGCTTGGGCGCGCCGCCGCGCCGCAGCCTGCGCCTCGGGCTGCGCCGTCGCATAACCGCCCACCGCCTGGCTGGCGTAGCCGAGTTCGAAGCCCAGACGCAGCGCGGCCATGCGGTGGCCACGTGGCAGGCGTTGCAGCGCCTCGCGCGAGGCGGCAGCCACCTGCGCGGCCTGCTCCTGCAGCGCGTCCTGTGGTTTGGCATCGAGCAGCCCGATGCCCTGCAGCAGCTTGGCCGTGCCCGGCATGCTGAAGACGGCCAGTTGCATGCGTTCCAGTGCGATGAAGGCCAGCGCGATGGCCAGGGTGTAGGCCAGCACACGCCAGGTCTCGCCGAGGGTCGGTCTTCGTTGGGGCATTGGAATCGATTCGCGTCGCGGCTATCGTATCGCCTGCTCAACGACGAAGACCAGCGATGCTGGGCGGTGAACTGTCCTTCCACCTGCTGAACGTGCTGCTGCTGACGCTGGGCATCGCGCCGCTGGTGCTGTGGCGCTACCGGCGCGCGGTGCTGGCCGGCATGCAGCGCGGAGGCGAGGGCGCGCTGTCCATTGCCGCGGCCAAGGTGGCTGCGGCGCCGCGCCCCGCAGCGACCGCCGCAGTCGATGCGCTGCGCTGGGAAGCGCGGCTGCGCCGGCGGGTGTTCATCGCGGTGCTGTGCAGTACCTTGTGCTCTGCGCTGCCCTTGTCGCTGCTCTACCTGCACCTGGGCGGGCAGCCGCTGACGCCGGTGCACGTGTTCCTGAAGGCAGGCGTGATGTCCAGCGCGGCGGTGCCGATGTTCGCCGTGCTGATGGCAATCCCGTTCCGGCGCGCGCTGGCGCTTTGGTTGGCCACGCTGGCCGGCCTGGCGACCTTCGGCGTGCTGCTGTCGATGGCGCAACGGCCGTTCTACGGCAAGGCACCGAGCCTGGACCAGGCCATGAACTTCGTCGAATTCTTCCATTTCGCGGCCGTGACGCTTTGGTTGCCGATGTTGCTGGGCCTGGCCACCGGTGCACGCCGCGTGCGCGGCGTGGCACCGATCACCTTCGCCGGGCTGCTCGTCTTCGGCCTGGCGCCGCTGCTGGGGCTGCGCCTGACGCAGTGGCTGACGGCCACGCAGACCGGTACCGAATGGGTGTTGTCCGGCCCCGGCCTGTACACCGGCTTCATCCTGATCGCGCTGCCGATGGGCTGGCTCGCTTGGTGGCGGCTGAAGACATTGGCCTGGCGCTACGAGGCCAAGCGCTTTTCCGATGCCCAACTGCTGGCCGGCACCTGGTGGCTGCTGATCGTGGCCAGCGATGTGGTCGAGGGCATCAGCGTGCATGTCGGCATGGGCCCGCTGCTGGCGGTGCTGGCGGTGGCCGCGCTGTCGATGGGCATGTTCCCGCCGCTGCTGGCGGCGGCTCTGCGTTGGGCACGGCGCAGTCTCGATGGACCACCGGCACGCACGCTGCTGCTGTTGCGCGTGTTCGGCGATACCGCGCGCACCGAAGCGCTGTTCGACCGCATCGGCTCGCGCTGGCGCTGGTTCGGCCCGCTGACGATGATCGCCGCGCCGGACGTCGTGGCGCGCACGGTGGACCCCGGCGACTTCCTGCGCTTTGCCTCGGGTGAGATCGGCGCCAGCTTCGTCACCACACAGCACGATCTCGACCAGCGACTGGCCGCGCTGGACCTGCAGCCCGACCCGGACGGCCGCTATCGCGTCAACGAATTCTGCTGCCGCGCCAGCAGCTGGCAGGCCACCGTGGTGCAACTGATCGAACGTGCCGATGCGGTGGTGATGGACCTGCGCGGCTTCAACGCGCAACGCGTGGGCTGCGAGTTCGAGCTGCGCGAACTGGTGGCACGCCTGCGCGGCGGGCAGGTGGTGCTGGTGGTCGATGCCAGCACCGACCGGGAATTGCTCGACACCAGGCTCGGTGCCGGCAAGGCCGGCATGCGCATCGTCGAAGTGCGACGCGGCAGCGCCGGGCAGATCGATGCCGCCTTCGAAGCGCTGCTCGACGCGGCGGGAACATAAGGTTACCAATCGCCATGCTGCGCGCCGCGAGCCCTGGACACTCACGGCTAGCATGACCGGGTGTCATTCGATTCGATGAATTCCGTGCGTTTGCAGCCGATGGCCCTCGGCGCCGTGATGGTGGCGATATTGCTGTTGCTGCAGGGCTGCGCCTCGACCTCGCGGTCCGAAACGCAGCCCGGTGCGACAGGAACAACAACCCAGCCGGCACCGGCAACGCCGCCGCGTGCGTCGGCGCTGGACATCGAAAGGCAATGGCTGCAGTCGTGGTTCGACGGCACGCCGGTTCGCATCGCGCAGCAGGGCGCCGACGCCGTGAGCATCGACGTGCCGCTCGAATTCAGTTTCGAGGCCGGTCGAAGCAAGGTCGAAGCGCCCCTTGCCGCCGTGCTGGACAAGCTGTCGGAAAGCCTGCGCCGACGGCCGAAGCTGCAGCTGCAGCGCATTGCAGCGCCGGGCGATGCTTCGACGCACTCACCCTTGGCCGAACAGCGTGCGCACCAGGTGCGCCGCCAGTTGCTGAGCAAGGGCGTACCGGCATGGCAGCTCGGCCCGCCGACCGTGAGCACGGACAAGGCGGTGCAGCTGCGCATTGCCGTTGTGGCACCTTGAGCGCGGTACGCTATGCTCGATCGCAACGAGCGGCATGTCGCGTGCGTGTGGCGGCGCGCTACAAGCCGCAGTCCGTGCTGAGGCGGTCGAAGCCGCCTCGCGATGCGACGAATCGAGTTTCATGTGCGGCCTTCGGGCAAACTGTCCATTCACCCCGTTTCTGACATTTACTCCAAATCCAGGTGTTCGGTCGTTCCAAACAAGTACTCTTCGAGCCCTACGGGCGTCGTCGTTCCAGCGCATGGTTGCCACGCTGGTTGGTGTTGCTGCTGATCGGCATCGTGTTCGGTGCTGCCGCGGTCATCATCGTGCAGGAGCGCTATCTACCCCCGCGCATGTCGGCGGGCGAGTCGGCGCAACTGCGCAGTGCCTACGAGCAGGCCAGCGGCGAAAGGCAGCAACTGCAAGACGAGCTCAGCCAGACGCGTCAAAAACTGGAGGCGGAACTGGCGAAGAACAAGGTCATGGCCGCGGATCTTGCCGCCAGCCGCACCGACACCGAGAGTCTGCGCAATGACGTGGCCACGGTCATCGAATCGTTGCCGCCCGATCCGCGAGGTGGCGAGGTCGAAGTGCGTGCTGCCCAGTTCGTCGCCAAGAACGGGCTGCTCGGCTACGACATCGTGCTCACGCGCGATGGGGCGGGCGGCAAGCCGATTTCCGGCGTGCTGCAGTTCATCGTGTCCGGCGACGCGACGCGCGGCGGTGCCGACACCGTCACGCTGCAGCCGATCTCGCTGAGCATCGGCCGCCATGAAGTCCTGCGTGGCGCGGTGCCGCTGCCCGACGGTTTCAGGCCGCGCCAGACACGGGTGCAGGTGCTCGATGGTGAAGGCGGCAAGGCGCTTGGCATGCGCGTGCTGCTGGTCCGCTAGCGGCTGTGCGTGCCGTTTCGCTTTGCCGGCCAATCCCCTGAACGGAGGTCGTCCATGCATTCAACCACCAAGGTCCCGGCCACGGTCGTTCGCGCTTTCGCCCTTGTTGCGGCAGGGCTGATGTGCAGCGGGCTGCTGCAGGCCCAGTCGGGTGCGCCCAAGTTGCGCCCGGGCCTGTGGGAGCACGCCACGACGATGAAGTCGCAGACCGGTCAGATGGAATCTGCCATGCAGCAGATGCAGGCCAGCCTGGCCAGCCTGCCGCCCGAGCAGCGCAAGATGATGGAAGAAATGATGGCCAAACAAGGCTTGAGCGCCGGTCCGGGTGGCGCTGGCCGCAGCGCGCGCGTGTGCCTGACGCAGCAGGACATCGACAGTGACCAGATGCCTTCGGCGGGACCGGGCTGCACGCAACAGTCGCGCCGCAGCGGGGACATCTGGCAGATGAGTTTCAAGTGCTCGGGCCCGCCGCCTTCCAGTGGCGAAGGCCAGATGCGCGCAGACAGCCCCACGGCCTACCGCGGCAGCTTCAAGATCCTCACCGAAGTCGAAGGCAAACCCGAACGCATGGACATGGACATCAGCGGCCGCTGGCTCGGTGCCGATTGCGGCAAGGTCAAGCCTGTGCCGCGCTGAGCGAAGCGCGGTCTGCTACGCGATGGCCGTCGACCGCATCGAGAGGATGGAGCGCCTTGGGCGCAGAGCGGCCGATCACTGCAGCCGCATTACCGTACTGAGAGGCCCCCTCGGGAAACAGTCGCAACCCGCTCGACGAGCGTCGGCGATCTGGCGGCGACCGGTCGGGGCACTTTACGGGCCGGCTGACGGGCCACAACCCAACGCGGACCATCGCGAGTGCGGTGCAATGGCCCTCTGCAAGGCAAGCGCCTTGTCATGCGGCCAGGCGCGCCCCTATTGGATCTGCGTCAACCCGTCCCCATAGGGCGTCGACGCGTGGGGCGTGCGCGGCTACGATAGGCTGTGATGGTCATGGCAATGACCTTTGGACCCTGGGAGCGCGAAGATGACGGCAACCATTCTCATTCTCGGCGACGGCACCGGTGGATTGGTCGCAGCCAATCTGCTGGCGAAAGAGGCGGCGCGCAGGAACGCGGCGCTACAGATCAAGCTGATTGGTCAGTCGCCCATGCACACCTATCAGCCAGGGTTGCTGTTCCTGCCCTTCCAGAAGCCCGGCTACCGTGGCTTGTCTGACATCCAGCGCGAAAACGCGCAATTCGTCGGCCCTGGCGTTGAATACCTGCTCGAGCGCATCTCGGCCGTCGATCCCCATTCGCGTACCGTCACGACCGCGCAGGGCAGCTACAGCTACGACTGGCTGGTGCTCGCGCTCGGCTGCCGCACCGTCCTGGACGACGTGGAAGGTCTGGATGAGCATTGGGGCAAGCGGGCCTTCGGCTTCTATACGCCCGACAGTGCTTTGCGCCTGGCGCAGGCACTGCAGGAATTCAAGGGCGGTGAGCTGCTGATCGACGTTGCCGACATGCCGATCAAGTGCCCGGTCGCGCCGATCGAATTCGCCTGCCTGATGGATGAATACCTCATTGAGCGTGGCCTGCGCAGCAAGACCAATCTGACGCTGGTGACGCCGCTGACCGGCGCATTCACCAAGCCGATTTGCAATGAGATGCTGACCGGCATGCTGGCCGGCAAGAACGTGAATGTTGTTCCGAATGCCTCGCTGGCGACCGTGACCGACAAGGCAATCGCCTGCCCAGACGGCAAGGAGATTCCGTTCGACCTGCTCGTCACGATCCCGCCGCACGAAGGTTCGGCGTTGATTGACGACGCCGGGCTCGGTGACGGAATCGGCTTTGGCCTGACCGACAAGCAGACACTAAAGGCGCTCAAGGCCGAGCGCATCTTCCTGCTCGGCGACAACACCAATGTGCCGACATCGAAGGCCGGTTCGGTCGCACATTTCCAGGCCGAGGTCGTGGTCCATAACCTGCTGCGCGAGATTGATGGCAAGCCGGCGTTGCCGCTGGCCGACGGCCATGCCAACTGCTTTATCGAGACCGGCTTCGGCAAGGCCATTCTGATCGATTTCAACTACGACATTCAGCCGGTGCCGGGCAAGTTCCCGCTGCCGCTGCTCGGGCCGATGTCATTGCTGAAGGAAACGCGGATCAACCACCTCGGCAAGCTCGCCTTCAAACCGATCTACTGGAAAATGCTGCTCCCGGGCCACAACATTCCCCTGGTCGGGTCGAGGATGAGCACCTCCGGCAAGCGGATGGAGGTATTGCAGCAACACTGAGCGAAGCGGCGAAACGCACCTGTTCCCATAGCCCATCGGCGCCGCGACGGCTATCGTCTGCGCCGAATCGTTCGGCGCCAGCCCGAGACAGGCCGCCAGTTCTGCTCAAACGGCCTCGGTGCGCCACAAGTCGTCAGCGAAATTTTCCGTGATCGATGCGAATTCTCGTCAGCCGCCCTGCACCACATTCAGCGCACGCAGGATCGATTCCGGCGTGGCCGGCGCCGACAGCGGCGGGTCGGTCCTGTGCCCGCCGGCCGCCGACACCGCGTCGCGGATCGCGAAGAACACGCTGAAGGGCAGCAGCAGCGGGGGTTCGCCAACCGCCTTGCTGCGGTGGATGCTGTCCTCGACGTTGCCGTTGTCGAACAAGCGCGTGTTGAATACCGCGGGCGCGTCGTTGGCGGTGGGGATCTTGTAGGTGCTGGGTGCGTGCGTCAGCAGCGCGCCGCTCTTCGGGTGCCAGACCAGTTCTTCGCAGGTCAACCAGCCCATGCCCTGGATGAAGGCGCCTTCGACCTGGCCGATGTCGATGGCCGGGTTCAATGACTTGCCGGCGTCGTGCAACAGATCGGCGCGCAGCAGCTTCCATTCGCCGGTGAGCGTGTCGACGATGACTTCGCTGAGCGCCGCACCGTAGGCAAAGTAGTAGAAGGGCCGGCCGGTGAGCTTGGCACGGTCCCAGTGCAGGCCGGGCGTGGCGTAGAAGCCGTCGCTCCACAACTGCACGCGTGCCACGTAGGCCTGGGCCACCAGTTCATCGAAGCCGATGTCGATGTCGCCGCAGCGCACGCGGCTGTCCTCGAAGCGCACCTCGGCAGTGGCACAGCCATGCTGGCCGGCCAGCAACTGCGCCAGCCGCTCGCGGATCTGCCGTGCCGCGTCCTGCGCCGCCTTGCCGTTCAAATCGCTGCCGGTGGAGGCGGCGGTGGCCGAGGTGTTGGCGACCTTGCTGGTGTCGGTGGCGCTGCAGCGCACGCGCTGCAATGGCAGCCCCAACTCGTGCGCCACGACCTGCGCCACCTTGGTGTTCAGGCCCTGGCCCATCTCGGTGCCGCCGTGGTTCACCAGCACCGAGCCGTCGGTATAGACATGCACCAGCGCGCCGGCCTGGTTGTAGTGGTTCACGTTGAAGGAGATGCCAAACTTCACCGGCGTCAGCGCCAGGCCCTTCTTCAGCACCGCGCTGGCGGCGTTGTATTGCGCCACGGCCTGGCGCCGCTCGGCATAGGCGGCGTTGGCCGCCAATTCGTCGGTCAGTGGATTGATGACGTTGTCGGTCACGGTCTGCCGGTAGGGGGTGACGTTCTTCGTGCTCGTGCCGTAGTAGTTGGCGCGGCGTACCTCCAGCGCATCGAGTTCCAGCTTGCGCGCGATGCTGTCGAGAATGACTTCGATGGCCATCGCCCCCTGCGGCCCGCCGAAGCCGCGAAAGGCGGTGTTGCTCTGCGTGTTGGTGCGTGCGCAGTAGCCATGGATTGCGACCTCGGGCAGCCAGTAGGCGTTGTCGAAGTGGCAGATCGCGCGTGTCATCACCGGCGGGCTCAGGTCGGCGGAGAAACCGGCGTTGCAGATCATCGTGACCTCTGCGCCCAGCACGCAGCCTTGTGCGTCGTAGCCGACCTCGTAGTCGAACTCGAAGCCGTGGCGCCGGCCGGTGATCATGAAGTCGTCGTCGCGATCGGGGCGCAGCTTCACCGGCCGATTGAGCCTGCGCGCTGCCACCGCGGCAATGCAAGCGAACAGCGCCGACTGAGACTCCTTGCCGCCGAAGCCACCGCCCATGCGCCGGCACTCCACCAGCACCGCATGTGCCGAGGTACCCAGTGCATGCGCCACCACCTGCTGCATCTCGCTCGGATGCTGGGTTGAGCAATGCACGCGCATGCCGTCGCCTTCCAGCGGCACCGCATACGAGATCTGTCCTTCCAGGTAGAACTGCTCCTGTCCGCCCAGGCTGAAGCTTCCGCTCAGGCGATGCGGCGCGCCGTCCAGCGCCTGACGCAATGCACCCGGCGCCGATTCGCGCATCAGGTGCATCGGCGGCACCACGTAGGCGGCCTGCGCATGCGCCTCGCGCATGTCCAGCACGGCGGGCAGCGGCTCGATGTCGACGAAGTCCTTGGCGCGAGCCGCCGCGCGCCGCGCCGCATCGCGTGTGCGCGCGATCACCGCGAAGACCGGTTGACCCAGGAAGTGCATTTCGCCTTCGGCCAGGATCGGGTCATCGTGCACGATCGGGCCGCACTGGTTCTCGCCCGGGATATCGGTGGCGACGATCACGTCGAGCACGCCGGGCAGGGCGCGCAGCGCCTCGATGTTCACGCCCTTCAGCCGCCCATGCGCCACCGGTGACAGACCGAGCGCGGCATGCACCGTGCCGGCCAGTTCCGGCAGGTCGTCGATGTAGGTCGCATCGCCGCTGACATGCAGGTGCGCGGATTCATGCACGTGGTCGCGGCCGACAGCGCCGGCGGCGGCTGCGAAGGGGGCCTCGCTCATCTGGTTCATCACAACTCCTTCTACGACGCGGCCGTGGCGGCCCAGACGCTGGCTGCCGCCAGCGGCTGCTGCACGCGGGTCTCCAGCCACAGCCGCTTGAGCAGGCCGCGCGCCACCTGACGCCGGTAGTCGGCGCTGGCGCGCAGGTCGGACAGCGGCTTGAAATCATGGTCCAGCGCAGCCATCGCCGCGTCGATCGTGGCGGCAGTCCAGGCTTGCCCGATCACCGCGGCCTCGGCGCCATGCGCCCGCTTGACCACCGCCGCCATGCCGCCGAAGGCAAAACGCGCGCTGCGTACGATGTCGCCGTCGAGCTCGATCACCAAGGCGGCAAACAGTGCCGAAATGTCGCAGTCGTAGCGCTTGGTGATCTTGTAGGCGCGCAACTGCTGCGTCGGCGTGGGCAAGGGCACGCGCATCGCCAGAACGAATTCGCCCGGTGCGAGCTGGTTCTTCATGTAGTCGACATAGAAGTCATCGAGCAGCATCGAGCGCGTGGTCTGGCCGCGCTGCAGGACCACGCTCGCGCTCAGGGCCATCAGCACCGGCGCGCTGTCGCCGATGGGCGAACCGTTGGCGATGTTGCCGCCCATCGTGCCGGCATGGCGTACCGGCGGGCCGGCAAAGCGCAGCCAGGCTTCGTTCAGCTGCGGCCAGTGCACGGCCAGCGCCGACCAGGCGTCTTCCAGTGTGGCCCCGGCGCCGATGTGCAGTTCCCCGTCGACCACGGCGATGCGCTTGAGCTCGTCGACCTCGCCGAGATAGAGGATGTCGCCCAGGTCGCGGAACTGCTTGTTCACCCACAGCCCGATGTCGGTGCAGCCGGCCAGCAACCGCGCATCGGGACGCAGCGCACGCAGCCGGGCCAGTTCGTCCAGCGTGCGCGGCGCGTAGAAGCGGTCGGTGCGGGGGGTGCCGTCGTGCAGTACCGCGGGGTTCGGCGCCTGGTAGTGCAGCGCAGGCAATTCGCGAAGCTGCTTCAGCAGCACCATGATCGGCGCCGTGTCCAGGCGCCGCGCCGGCAGCTCGAACATGCGCTGCCCGGCATCGACGATCGGCCGGTAGCCGGTACAGCGGCACAGGTTGCCCGACAGCTCGTCGGCCAGCTGCTGCCGTGTGGCCACGGTGCCGGCCTCCTGGTGCTTTTCGTAGGTGGCGGCCAGGGTCATGACGAAACCCGGTGTGCAGAAGCCGCATTGCGAACCGTGGCACTCGACCATCGCTCGTTGTACCGGGTGCAGCCCATCGCCTCGGATCAGGCCCAGGTCCTCGACACTGAGCAGCGCCTTGCCGTCCAGTGTCGGCAGGAAACGGATGCAGGCGTTCACCGGCCGCAACGACAGCCCACCCACCACGCTCGCCTCAGCGGCCGGCGCACCCGAGGCGGCGCCCTGTTCGGCCAGCTCGGCGACGATCACGGTGCAGGCGCCGCAATCGCCTTCGGCACAGCCCTCCTTGGTGCCAGTGCAGCCGGCGTCCTCGCGCAGCCATTCCAGCGCCGTGCGCGTCGGCGCCGAGCCTTCGACGCTGACGATGCGGCCGCGGTGTACGAAGCGTATCGGTCGGGTGTCCATGCCATCCCTCATTGCCTGTCGTGAGGCGAACAGTAACGCCTGGCACGCGGTGATCTATACCTGCTGGTTTGTATTAGGTATACGATCGATCGTATGGCACAGCGGCGAGGATTCACGAACATTGACCTCCACCTCGTCAAGGTCTTGTATACCGTGATCAGTGAACGCAGTGTCTCCCGCGCCGCGATGCGACTGCAAAGCACGCAACCGATGGTCAGCGCCCAGCTGAAGCGGCTGCGCGAGCTGACGGGCGACCCGCTGCTGGTGCGCTCCGGCCAGGGCCTGGCGCCGACCGACGCCGCGCTGGACATGCTGGAGCCGGCCGCGCGGCTGCTCAACGAGGCCGAGGCGCTGTTCGCGCCGGCGCTGCGCGCCGGCCCCTTCGATGCCGCCAACAGTCGTGTGTGCTTTCGCATCGCCGCCAGCGACTACCTCGACCCGCTGTTCCTGCCGCGCATCGTCGAGCTGCTCAAGCACGAAGCGCCGATGACACAGGTGGAACTGCACCCCTTGTCGGCGGAGTTCGACTACCGGCGCAAGCTGGCCTCGGGCGAGGTCGACCTGGTCATCGGCAACTGGCTGCGGCCGCCCGAGGAACTGCATCTGGGCCGCCTGATGAGCGACGAGATCGTCTGCCTCGTCGCCGCGGATCACCCGGCCGCGACGGGCAGGGGTGGTGGCCGCCACTGGAGCGCTGAGCGCTACCTGCAAAGCGAGCATGTCGCGCCGATGGCCCTGCATGCCGGCGCGCCGGGCGTGATCGACGAACACCTGCACGCGCAAGGCCTGCAGCGCAACATCGTGGTGCGCAGCGCACACTTCAGCCTGATCCCGCTGATGGTGGCGCGCAGCTGGCTGGTGCTGACCACCGGTCGGCTGTTCTGCACGCGTTATGTCGAGGCCATGAACCTGCGCATCGTGCGCTGTCCGGTGCAGTTCCCGCCGTTGACCTACTACCAGCTGTGGCACGAACGCTCGCACGCCGCAGCGCCGCTGCGCTGGCTGCGCGAACGGGTGCGCGACGTGGCGAAGAGCCTGAACGTCGCACCGGGGAAGCTCCAGTGAAGCCCACGGCGCCAGCGCGCACAGCCATCCGCGGCGACCTGCTCGACTTCGTCGACGTGCCGGCGCGTGCGGATGCGAGCAGCCCGGCGGTGCGTTTCCGCGCCGATCACTGGCTGCTGATCGAAGACGGCGTCATCGCCGGCGCCACGGCCGACGCGCCCGATGCCGGCTGGCAGCGCGTCGACCACGCCGGCAAGCTGATCCTGCCCGGCTTCATCGACACGCATGTGCACAGCGCACAGCTCGACGTCATCGGCTCATGGGGCGCGCAGCTGCTCGACTGGCTCGAGACCTACACCTTCCCGGCCGAGATGCGCCAGGCCGATGCAGCGCAGGCGGCGATGACCGCGGCGCTGTTCCTGGATGCGTTGCTGGCGCACGGCAGCACCAGCGCGGTGGTGTTCCCGACGGTGCACAAGGTCTCGGTCGATGCGCTGTTCGAGGCCGCCGAGGTGCGCGGCATGCGCCTGGTCGCCGGCAAGGTGCTGATGGATCGTCATGCGCCCGAGGGACTGCGCGACGATGTCGAGCAGGCGCAGCGCGAATGCCTCGAGCTGATCGATCGTTGGCATGGCCGGGGCCGCCTGGCCTATGCGGTGACGCCGCGTTTCGCGCCCACCAGCAGCGATGCGCAACTGGCCATGGCCGGCGAGCTGTTGCAGGCACGTGAAGGCCTGTACATGCAGACCCACGTGGCCGAGAACCCGGCAGAGGTACGGTGGGTGGCCGAGCTCTTCCCGGAAGCACGAAGTTATCTCGACGTGTATGCGCGTCATGGCTTGCTGAACGAGCGTGCGGTGCTGGCACATGGCATCTGGCTGGACGACAGCGACCGCGCGCTGTTGCGCGAACGTGGTGCGCACATCGCCTTCTGCCCCAGCTCGAACCTGTTCCTGGGCAGCGGCCTGTTCGGCTGGGCCGCGGCCGAGGAGGCCGGTGTGGGCATCAGCCTGGCCAGCGACGTGGGTGGCGGTACCGGGCTGTCGATGCAGCGCACGCTGGCCGACGCCTACAAGGTACAGGCCATGGCCGGCACCAAGCTCAGTGCCTGGGCGCTGCTGCATGCGGCCACGCGGGGTGCGGCGCGTGCGCTGCACCTCGGCCACGAGATCGGCGCGCTCGAAAGCGGGGCGACGGCCGATGTCTGCATCTGGGACTGGGCCGGCAGCGCCGTGGCGCGGCAACGCCAGAAGATGGCGCGGGATTTGCATGAGAAGGTCTTCGCCTGGATCATGCTCGGCGACGAACGCGATCTGGTCGAAAGCTGGGTCGCCGGGGTGTGCCGACATCGCCGACGAGCGACCCACTGAGCCTCGAACCGAAGAACAAGCCCGACGCCCACAACAAAGGAGACGACCCATGCTGCGACTCGAACTGGCCGGCATCAGCAAGCAGTACCCGGCGGTGCGCGCCAACGACAAGGTCGACCTGCGCGTCGAACCCGGCGAGATCCACGCCGTGCTCGGCGAGAACGGCGCCGGCAAGAGCACGATGATGAAGATGATCTACGGCGCGGTGCGCCCCGACGAAGGCGAGATCCGCTGGAACGGCGAGGTCGTCGACATCAAGAACCCGCAGCAGGCGCGGGCCCTGGGCATCAGCATGGTATTCCAGCACTTCAGCCTGTTCGACACGCTGACCGCGGCCGAGAACGTCTGGCTCGGCCTGGACAAGGCCGACAAGCTGCCGGAGATCACGCAGCGCATCACCAAGGTGAGCAAGGAATACGGCCTCGACGTCGAACCCTTGAGGCCGGTGCATTCACTGTCGGTGGGCGAGCGACAGCGTGTCGAGATCGTGCGCTCGCTGCTCACCAGCCCGAAGCTGCTGATCCTGGACGAGCCGACCTCGGTGCTCACGCCGCAGGCGGTGCAGAAGCTCTTCGTCACGCTGCGCCAGTTGGCCCAGGACGGCTGCTCGATCCTGTACATCAGCCACAAGCTCGACGAGATCCGCGAGCTGTGCCACAACTGCACCGTACTGCGCGGCGGCAAGGTCACGGGCACGGTCGATCCGCGCACGGTGGACAACGCCGGCTTGTCGCGCTTGATGATCGGCGCCGAGCCGCCGCAGCTGCAGCACAAGGCATCGAAGGCCGGCGAGGTGGTGATGGCGGTCAAGGGTCTGTCGATCCCGAAGCTGGACCAGTTCGGCACCACCTTGTCGGACATCGCCTTCGACGTGCGGGCTGGTGAGATCGTCGGCGTGGCCGGCGTCTCGGGCAACGGCCAGCAGGAGCTGATGGCCGCGCTGTCGGGCGAGGACCCGCGTGGCCCGGCCAATTCGATCCGCCTGTTCGGCAAGGACATCGCCAACCACTCGCCGCGACGACGGCGCCACGAGGGCCTGTACTTCGTGCCCGAGGAGCGGCTCGGCCGCGGCGCGGTGCCGGTGATGTCGCTGGCGCAGAACACGCTGCTCACGCGCACCGAGTCGGTCAGCGGCTCGGGCTGGATTCGCACCACCGCGGTGGACCTGCTGGCGACGCACATCATCAGCCGCTTCAACGTCAAGGCTGGCGGCGCCGGTGCGGCGGCGAAGAGCCTGTCGGGTGGCAACCTGCAGAAGTTCATCGTCGGCCGCGAGATCGACGCCAACCCGAAACTGCTGATCGTCAGCCAGCCCACCTGGGGCGTCGATGTCGGCGCCGCGGCACTGATCCGCGGCGAGCTGCTCAAGCTGCGCGACGCGGGCTGCGCGCTGCTCATCGTCAGCGAGGAACTGGACGAACTGTTCGAGATCGCCGACCGGCTGATCGTCATCGCGCAGGGGCGCATGTCGCCATCGATACCCACCGCCGATGCCACCATCGAACTCATCGGCGAATGGATGTCCGGGCTCTGGCCCAAGGACGGCGCTACCGCGCCGTCGAGTGTCGCCACTGGAGTGCAGCATGCTGAAGCTTGAAGCCCGTGCCCAACCCTCGAAGCTGATGTCGCTGGCCTCGCCGGTGCTGGCGCTGGTGCTGACCGCGATCATCGCCGCGCTGCTCTTCGTCGCGCTGGGCAAGGACCCGGTCAAGGGGCTGGCGATCTTCTTCATCGAGCCCTGGTCGAACCTGCGCCAGATCAGCGAAGTGCTGCTCAAGGCCACACCGCTGATCGTCATCGCGCTCGGCCTGGCGGTGTGCTACCGCTCCAACGTGTGGAACATCGGCGCCGAGGGCCAGTACCTGCTGGGCGTGCTCGGCGGCGGCGGCGTCGCGCTGTGGCTCACCACGCAGGGCATCGTGCTGCCGAAGATCGCGTCCGTGCCGCTGGTGCTGCTCGGCGGCGTGCTCGGCGGCATGGCCTGGGCCGCGCTGGTGGCGCTGCTGCGCGACAAGTTCAACGCCAGCGAGATCCTGTGCAGCCTGATGCTGGTGTACGTGGCGCAGCAACTGGTCAACTACATGGTCTTCGGCCCATGGAAGGACCCGAAGGCCTTCGGTTTCCCGCAGACGAAGAACTTCGACGCCTCCACCTGGCTGCCCAACCTGCTGGGCGGCACGCGGCTGCACATCGGCTTCATCGCCGCGCTGGTGCTGGTGGCCGTGATGTGGGTGTTCATGTTTCGCATCTATCGCGGCTACCAGCTGCAGGTCGGCGGGCTGGCGCCGGCTGCGGCGCGCTATGCCGGCTTCTCGGCCAGCACCTCGCTGTGGACCGCGCTGATGATCTCCGGCGGCCTGGCCGGGTTGGCCGGCGGCATGGAGGCCATCGGCACCATTCGCCAGATCACGCCGCACATCTCGGCCGGGCTGGGCTTCACCGCCATCATCGTGTGCTTCGTCGGCCGGCTGCACCCGGTGGGCATCGTCTTCGCCGGGCTGCTGCTGTCGATGATGATCATCGGCGGCGAACTCGGCCAGTCGCGCCTGGGCCTGCCGAACGCGCTGACCGGCGTGTTCCAGGGGCTGCTGCTGGTGCTGCTGCTGGCCTGCGACACATTGATCAACTTCCGCATCCGCGTGCGCTCGGCGCTGGCGGCGGCTTGAGGCGAAGGAACACATCATGGACCAAATCGCACTGCTTATCGCCGCCACGCTGGCCTCCGGCACGCCGCTGGCCATCGCCGGTCTCGGCCTGCTCATCAACGAGAAGGCCGGAGTGCTGAACCTCGGCGCCGAGGGCATGATGCTGGTCGCGGCCATCGCCGGTTTCGCTGCCGCCTTCACGACCGGCAGCGACACGCTGGCTTTCATTGCCGGCGCCGCGGCCGGCGGGCTGCTGGCGGCGTGTTTCGGCGGCTTGGTGATCTGGCTCAACACCAACCAGTACGCCACCGGGCTGGCGGTGAGCCTGTTCGGCTACGGCTTCTCGGCCTTCGTCGGCGTCGGCTATGTGGGGCAGAAGCTGTCCGATCGCACGCCTTTCGAAGTGCCGGGCCTGAGTCAGATTCCGTTCATCGGGCCGGCGTTGTTCAAGCAGCATCCGATGGTCTACATCGCCATCGGCATGATCGCGCTGACGGTGTGGTTCCTGTACCGCAGCCGCGCCGGGCTGGTGCTGCGCGCGGTCGGCGAATCGCCCGAGTCGGCGCATGCCCTGGGCTACAAGGTGCGCTGGATCCGCCTCATGGCCGTGGTCGCCGGCGGCGCGTTGTGCGGCGTGGCCGGCGCCTTCCTTTCTGTCGTGTATGCGCCGCTGTGGGTCGAAGGCCTGGTGGCCGGGCGCGGCTGGATCGCGCTGGCGCTGACCACCTTCGCCACCTGGCGCCCGGTGCGTGTGCTGCTCGGCGCCTACCTGTTCGGCGGCGTGACGATGGCGCAGTTCGCGCTGCAGGGCGCCGGCGTCAACTTCTCCAGCCAGTTGCTGGCGATGCTGCCCTACATCGCGACCATCGTGGTGCTGGCCATCATCAGCCGCAACCCGACCTGGATCCGCATCAACATGCCGGCGTCGCTCGGCAAATCCTTCCACCCGGGCTCATAATCCCGGCCCATCCGAAGTCAATCACACTCAGGAGAAGATTCATGACCCCCATGTCCAAGCGCGCCCTCATCGGGTGGACCGCTATGGCCGCGCTGACCGCGCTGGTCGGCTGCGGCAAGAAGGAAGAACCGGCCGCTGCCGCACCCGCAGCGGCGCCGGCTGCCCCCGCCAAGGCCGAACCGTTGAAGGTGGCCTGGGTGTATATCGGCCCGGTCGGCGATGCCGGCTGGACCTTCGCCCACGACAACGGCCGCAAGGCAGTCGAGGCAGAGTTCGGCGACAAGGTGCAGACCACCTTTGTCGAGAAGGTGCCCGAGAGCACCGATGCCGAGCGCGTGCTGCGCGACCTGGCTTCGCAGGGCAACAAGCTGATCTTCACCACCAGCTTCGGCTACATGGAGCCGACGCTGAAGGTCGCCGGTGAGTTCCCCGATGTCAAGTTCGAGCATGCCACCGGCTACAAGACCGCGCCGAACATGGGCGTGTACGACACGCGCTTCTATCAGGACGCCTATGTCTCCGGAGTCATCGCCGGCTCGATGACGAAGAGCAACGTGCTCGGCTTCGTCGGCTCCTTCCCGATCCCCGAGGTGCTGCGCAACATCAATGCCTTCACCCTCGGCGCTCAGAGCGTCAATCCGAAGGTCACGACCAAGGTGGTGTGGATCAGCACCTGGTTCGACCCGCCGAAGGAAGCCGAAGCCGCGCAGAGCCTGATCAACGCCGGCGCCGATGTGCTGCTGCAGAACACCGACTCGTCGGCGGTGCTGCAGACCGCCGAGAAGAACGGCAAGTTCGCTTTCGGCTGGGACAGCGACATGAGCGCGGTCGCACCCAAGGCGCACCTGGCGTCGAACGTGGTCTATTGGGGCCCGTACTACAAGAAGACCGTCAAGGACGTGTTGGACGGCACCTGGAAGTCCTCGCGTGACGTGTGGGGCTACAAGGAAGGCGCCAACGGCGTGATCAAGATCAACGACGCCGTGCCCGAGGAGATCAAGAAGAAGATCGACGAGATCAAGGCCGGCTACAAGGACGGCACGATGGACCCCTTCAAGGGCCCGATCGTCGACAACACCGGCAAGGAACGCCTGGCCGCCGGCGCCATGCCCGAGCAGGACTGGAAGGACAAGGTCGATTTCTACGTCAAGGGCGTGGACGGCACGATCCCCACCGGCAAGTAGATCGCGGGCGCGCCAGCGCCCTCGAACACGCCGCCGCGCATCGAGCCGGCGGCGTTTTTCATTCCTGCTTCAGAATTGGCGCATGTCCGCGCCGAACCCCTCTGCCTGGTGGCTGCCGCTGGCCTCGGCCGCCCGGTTCGACGACGCGGCACCGCTGGCGGCCGAGCATCTCGGCGAGCCGGTGGTGCTGTGGCGCGATGGCGAAACGCCGGTGGCCTTCGCCGACCGCTGCCCGCACCGCGGTGCACGGCTGTCGCTGGGCTGCGTGCGCGAGCGCACGCTCGAATGTCCGTATCACGGCTGGCGTTTCGATGCAGGTGGGTTGTGCCGGCTGATACCGGCGCTGCCAGCCTTCACGCCACCGGACGGTCATCGCGTCGCGATCTGGCAGGTGCGCGAAGCCTTCGACCTGCTGTGGGTGGCCGCTGAAGGCGCGCCCGGGGCCGAACCGCATGCGCCGCCATCGCTGGAGCAATTGCCGCCACGGCGTGTGCTGTGCGGACCCTTCGACGTGGCGACGAGCGCGCCGCGCGTGGTCGAGAATTTCCTCGACACCGCGCATTTCGGCCTGGTGCACGAAGGCGGGCTGGGCGACCGGGCCCACCTCGAAGTGCCCGACTACGAGGTCGCCCACGATGCGCTGGGCCGCCCTGGCGTGCCGCACTACCGCGCTTGGCAGCCGAAGGCCAGCGCCGCTGCCAGCAAGGGCACCTGGGTCGACTACCGCTATCAGTTGCTCTCGCCCTTTTCGGCATTGCTGGAGAAACGGGCACAAGGCGCGATGCCCCACGAAGCCTACGCCCTGTGGAGCAGCCCCACCGGCGACGAAAGCTGCCGCGCCTGGTTCACGATCTTTGTCGACGATGGTGCACCCGACGATGCGACGCTGATCGGCTTCCAGCAGCGCATCTTTGCGCAGGACAAGCCCATCGTCGAATCGCAGCGCCCGCGCCGCCTGCCGCTGGCCGGTGGCGAACTGCATAGCGCCGCCGACCGGCTGAGTGGCGCGTACCGGCGCTGGTTGCGTCAGCTCGGCATCGAGCACGGTTGCTGCTGACCCCCCGGGCGGCACGCCAAGTCGGCCACGCGGACCGGCTTGATTCACAATGGCTTCTATCCCAACCTACGCCAACTGGCGAACCCCACCATGCAGATGCTCCACTCTTCGCGCCAGACCATCGCCCGGCGCAGCGTGCTGGCCCTGGCACTTCCCATCTTTGCAGCCGCCACCCTGCCGGTGTTTGCGGCCACGTCGGCGGCGGAGTTGTCGGCCGACGCGCAGACCGCGCTGCAGCGGCTGGTCTCGAAGGTGCCGGCGGCCAAGGCGCTGGCCAAGGACGCGAAGGCGGTGCTGGTCTTCCCGAAGGTCACCAAGGCCGGACTGGGTATTGGCGGCCAGTACGGCGAAGGGGCGCTGCTGCGCGGCGGCAAGGCGGTCGGTTACTACAACACCGCGGGAGCCTCCTTCGGCCTGCAGGCGGGCGCGCAGACCTTCGGCTACGCGATGTTCTTCATGAACGACAACGCGCTGGCCCAGCTCGGCAAGAACGGAGGCTTCGAGGTCGGCGTCGGGCCGAGCGTGGTGCTGATGGACGAAGGCATGGCCAAGTCGACCACGACGACGACGATGAAGGACGACATCTACGCCTTCATCTTCGGCCAGAGCGGGTTGATGGCCGGGCTCGGGGTGCAGGGCAACAAGATCACCAAGATCGATCCTAAATAGGCCTGTCGGCCTGGCCGGCGGCAGAATCGGACGATGACCGACTTTGACCGCCCTGCCATGACTGCCATCGATTTCGCCGCCATCCCGCGCGAGCGACTTTCCGCGCTGCTGCGCCGCATGCCCAAGGCCGAGCTGCACCTGCACATCGAAGGTTCGCTCGAACCCGAGCTGATCTTCAAGCTGGCGCAGCGCAATGGCCTGAGCCTGCCCTACGCCAGCGTCGAGGCGCTGCGCGCGGCCTATGCCTTCAACGACCTGCAGAGTTTTCTCGACATCTACTACGCCGGCGCCGGCGTGCTGCTGAAGGAGGCCGACTTCTTCGACATGGCCTGGGCCTATTTCGAGCGCGCCGCGGCCGACAACGTGGTGCATGCCGAAATCTTCTTCGACCCGCAGACGCACACGGCGCGCGGCGTGCCTTTCGAGCCGATGATCGTCGGGCTTGAGCACGCCTGCCGCCGCGCCCACGCCGAGTTCGGCATCAGCGCGAAGCTGATCATGTGCTTCCTGCGCCACCTCAGCGAGGAGGACGCCTTCGCCACGCTGGAGCGCTCGCTGCCCTACCGGCAGCACTTCATCGGCGTCGGCCTGGACAGCGGCGAGCGCGGCAACCCGCCCGAGAAGTTCGCGCGTGTCTTCGCCCGGTGCCGCGAACTTGGCCTGCACCTCGTGGCGCATGCGGGCGAGGAGGGGCCGCCGGCCTATATCGAAAGTGCGCTCGACGTGCTGCGGGTCGAGCGCATCGACCACGGCGTTCGCTGCGTCGAAAGCCCCGCGCTGGTAAAGCGACTGGCGACATCGCGCATGCCGTTGACGGTGTGCCCGCTGTCGAACCTGAAGCTGCGCGTCTTCGACACATTGGCCGACCACAACCTGGGCGCCTTGCTCGACGCCGGCCTGTGCGCCACGGTGAACAGCGACGACCCGGCCTACTTCGGCGGCTACATCAACGACAACTTCGTGCAGACCTTCGCCGCGCTGCCCGCGCTCGGCGCGCGGCAGGCCTGGACGCTCGCGGCCAACAGCTTCGAGGCCAGCTTCGTCGATGCGGAGCACCAGCAGCGCTGGCGCGCGCAGCTCGACGCCGCCTTCGCTGCCGGCTGACTGGGGCGCGTGATCATGTCGGGCCGCATGAAGCGCTGGCTGATCGTCCTGGGCGTGCTGGTGCTCGTGCTGGGCGGTGCCTGGGTGGCGCTGCAGCAGGCCTTCCCGCCGCAGCGCATCGCCGAGATCGTGGCCAGCCAGGTGAGCAGCCAAACCGGCCGCGAATTTCGCATCCAGGGCCGGCTCGACTGGCGCCTGCTGCCGAAACTGGCGATCCTCGCCGAGGACGTGGCGCTGGCAAACGCCCCCTGGGGCTCGCGGCCCGACATGCTGCGCATCAAGCGCGCCGCCACGCAGCTTGAGTTGTGGCCGCTGCTGCAGGGCCGTTTCAACATCGAAAGCGTCGCGCTCGACGGCGTAGACCTGCTGCTCGAGACTGATGCCAAAGGCACCGGCAACTGGGACATGCCACAGCCGGCAACGCAGGATGGCCGCCAGGGCAGCGGTGGCGGGTCAATGCAGGACGTCGGCATAGACACGCTGCGCCTGGGCGACGTGCGGGTCGCCTACCACGACGGGGTCAGCGGCCAGAAGCGGGCCATCACGCTGCAGCAGCTGACGCTCGACCGCAATGCACAGGGCCTGCAGCTCGCGTCCGACTGGGTGGTGCAAGCGCAACGATGGCAGGCCAGCGGGCAACTGGGCCACGTCACGCAGTTGCTGGCCAACCAGGCCGACTGGCCGGTGCAGCTCGCGCTGCGCAGCGAGGGTGCGCGCATCGACCTGAAGGGACAACTGTTGCCGGGCCCCGCGCCGCGAACCGGTCGTTTCGATGTCGACGCCGTGATCGACAAGGTGGCCGCGTTGGCGCCGTGGCTGGACGACGCCGGACGGCTGCCGCTGCCTATCGCGCTGAAGACTTCAGTGGCGCTGACGACCGAATCGCTGCAGGCCGATGCGTTGACGCTGTCGCTCGCCGGCCAGGCGTTGCACGGCAGCGCCAGCCTGCGCAACGGCGACCCGTGGCAGGTGCAGGCCAGACTCAACGCCGAATCGGTGGACCTGACGCGCTTCGGGTCCAAGGGCGGGTCGGGCGGCGCTGCGTCCCCGGCCGGGCGGCAGAAGCTGTTCGACGACAAGCCCTTGCCCGTCGACACCTTGCCGCGCGGCATCGCGACGCTCGAATTGCGCGTCGCGCGGCTGCTGCTGCCCGATGCGCCGCCGTTGTCGGCCGTGAAGGCCGACGTGCAGCTGCGCCCCGGCAGCCTGAAGATCGAGCCGCTGGCCTTCGGCGTGGCGGGCGGCCAGGTGCGTGGCGTCGTCACGCTGACTACTGCGGACGCAGCGGCACCGCGCTGGAAGCTGCAGATCGACGGCTCAGGGCTGTCGGCGGAAGCGCTGACGCGCGCGGCTGGCAGCGGCGACTTCCTGGCCGGCGGCACGCTGCAGTTGAAGACCGACCTGGCGATGTCCGGGCGCAGCGCCAGCGCGCTCGCCGCCGGCGCCAGCGGCGAACTGCTGCTGTCGATCACGGACACGCGGCTGGGCGACGGCGCGGCGCCGATCGGCCCGAACCTGCTGCCGCAGCTGCTGCGCGCCATCACGCTGCAGCCGCAGGCGGCGAAGTCGACGCAGGTGGAATGCGCCGTGATGCGCCTGCCGTTCAGGAACGGCGTGGCGCAGGTGGAACGCACGATCGCCATCGAGACGCCGGACCTGGCGATCAGCGCGGTCGGCCAGATCGACCTGCGCGATCAGAGCATGGAACTGGCCTTCCGCCCGACGCCGAAGCGCGCACTGGGCCTGAACACGGCGCAGCTGGCGTCGCTGGTCATAGCCAAGGGGCCGCTGCTCGATCCGAAGCTGACGCTCGACGCCAAGGGCGCTGCGGGCATGGCCTTGTCGATCGGCGCGGCCGTGGCCACCGGCGGCTTGTCGATGCTGGGGCGGAACCTGCTCAAACAGGCCGGCGATCCGCATCCCTGCCAGTACGCTCTGACCGGCGTGGCCGCGCCGCAGAAGGCAGCCACCGGCTCGGCCGCGGCGCAGCCTCAGGCCCCGCCGTCGCCGGAACAGGCGCTGCCGGGCTTGCTGCACAAGCTGTTCAAGAAGTAGCGAGTCGCGGCCGCGGCCGTCAAGAGCCGCGCGCCGCCTACATGCCCGGTTCGATCGGGTGCTCGATCTGGCCACCGTTGTCTACCCAGTCCTTGAAGCCGCCAAGGTTGTAGACCTCGGTGTAGCCCAGGTCCTTCAGCGTCTTGCCGCTGAGCGCGGCGCGGCCGCCCGAGGCGCAGTACAGGATCACCGGGCGGTCGCGGTGCAGCGTCTTGTCGTGGTACGGCGAGTCGGGGTCGGCGCGGAACTCGAGCATGCCGCGCGAGATGTGCAGCGCGCCGGCGATCTTGCCGCTCTTCTCGACCTCGGGCGCGTCGCGCACGTCGATCACGACGGCATGCCCGGCCGCGATCAGGTCCTGGGTGCGCTGCGGCGTGATGCGCGGCACCTCGGCATGGGCGGCATCGAGCATCTGTTTGAGTGCAGTGGTCATGGTGTCTTCCTTCGGCCATCGATAGGGGCCTGGGCAACGTGCGTCGCTGGCCCGGAATTATCAGCCCGCCTCAAGCCGGCTGCGCGACGGCCAGCGCCTGGCGCAGCGCCGTCGCCCCAGGCCCGAAAGCGTAGGCATCCATGCCCAGCTCGCCGTAGGTCAGGCTGGCATGCAGCCGCACGGCGGGCAGCGGGCCGGCCGCACCGGCAGCGACGAAGAAGGGCAGCAGGTGCTCGTCGCTCGGGTGCATCAGCGCGGCATGCGGCGCCCGGTGGCGGTAGTCGCACAGCGCGTCCCAGTCGTTTGCGGCAGCGCGCTCGGCGAACCAGTCGCGAAAGGCGCTGCTCTCGGCGGAGGCCTGGCGCTCCACGTCGCGCAGGCCACCGGCGAAGACGCGCTGCAGGTTGTGGGTGATGCTGCCCGTGCCCATGATCAGCACGCCCTGCGCGGCCAGCGGCGCCAGCGCCGTGCCGAGGTCAAACAGCCGGCGCGGGCTCCAGTCGGGCACCCAGGCCAGCGGCAGCACCGGGAGGTCGGCCGCGGGCCACATGTAGCGCAGCGGCGTCCAGATGCCGTGGTCGAGGCCGCCACGCGGCAACGACTGCACCTCGATGCCAGCTGCGCGCAGCCGTGCGGCCACCTCCGCGGCCAAGGCCGGCGCGCCGGGTGCGTCGTAGCGCAAGGTGTACAGCGCTTCGTCGAAGCCGCCGAAGTCGTATACCGCCTCGTGGCGGGGTGCAGCGAGCAGCGCTGGCACGCGCGCCAGCGTGTGCGCCGAAATCGCGACGATCGCCTTCGGCCGGCCGAATGCGGCGTCCATGGCGGGCCCGAGCCGGCGCATGAATGCACCGGCCTCGCGCGGCTCCAGCGCCGTCATCGGCGAGCCGTGCGAGACGAAGATCGGGCTGAGTGTTGACTTGTGCATGACCGCATTGGAGCAGTCGTCGGCGCCCCGCGCCATCAGCGGGGTTGAACACAGCGTTCAACCCCGCACCGGCCGGGCCGGCGCGCTTGAGGTACCGTCTCGGTCAATGAACGATTCCGTGCACCGGCCGCCGTCGATCTTCGCGCTGGCCGCTCGCCAGACCCTGCGCGACTTCCGCGCCGGCGAACTGCGCCTGCTGGCGCTGGCCGTGCTGCTGGCGGTGGCGGCGCTCAGCGCGGTGGGCTTCTTTGCCGACCGCCTGAACGGCGGGCTGGCCCGCGATGCCACCGCGCTGCTCGGCGGCGATGCCATTGTCGGCAGCGACAAGCCGGCGCCGGACGAGTTGCTGCAGCGCGCACGCGAGCTGGGGCTGCACACGGCCACCAGCGCGAACTTCCCGAGCATGGGCCGCGCGCCCGACGAACTGGGCGGCGCGTCGCGCCTGGTGGCGGTGAAGGCGGTCAGCGATGCCTATCCGCTGCGCGGTCAGTTGCGGCTGAAGGCCGCGAGCGACGCCGCCGAGCGCGACATCGCCGGCGCACCGCCGCGAGGCACCGTGTGGGTCGATGCGGCACTGCTCGACAGCCTGCAACTGCGCGTGGGTGACGATCTGCTGCTCGGCGACGCGGCCTTCGAAATCGGGCAGATCATCGTCATCGAGCCCGATCGCGGTGCCGGCTTCCTGAGCTTTGCGCCGCGTGTCATGCTCAACCAGGCGGACCTTGAACAGACCGGGCTGATCCAGCCGGCCAGCCGCGTCAGCTACCGGCTGGCACTGGCCGCACCCGAGGGCCGCGAGGCGGCGCTGCGCGGCTACGTCGCATGGGCCGAAGCGCGCATCAAGGCGGCGCCCTACCGCGGCGTGCGCGTCGAGTCGATGCAAAGCGGGCGGCCCGAGATGCGCCAGACGCTGGACCGTGCCGAGAAGTTCCTCAACCTGGTGGCGCTGCTGTCGGCGCTGCTGGCCGCGGTGGCGGTGGGCATCGCGTCGCGCGACTTCGCGCAGCGCCACCTGAACGACTGCGCGATGCAGCGGGTGCTGGGCCTGTCGCAAGCGCGCATCGCCGGTGCCTACACGCTGGAGTTCGCCGGCGTCGGGATGCTTGCCAGCGCCGGTGGCGTGCTGCTCGGCTTCGTTGTGCACAACGTCTTCGTCTGGCTGCTCGCCGGGCTGGTGAATGCCAACCTGCCGGCGCCGGGGCCGTGGCCTGCGCTGTTCGGCCTGGGCGTGGGCATGACGCTGCTGCTCGGCTTCGGCCTGCCGCCGGTGCTGCAACTGGCACAGGTGCCGCCGCTGCGCGTGATGCGCCGCGATGTCGGCGAGCTCAAGGCTTCGTCGATGTTGGTGCTGGCGGCGGGCAGTGCCGGCTTTGTCGCGCTGCTGATGGCGGTGTCGGCCGACATCAAGCTCGGGCTGATCGCGGTGGGTGGTTTCGCCGCGGCGATCGTGCTGTTCGCATTGCTGTCGTGGCTGGCGGTGATGGCGCTCAAGCGCGCCGTGCCCGAAACGCGCGCGCCGCGTTGGTTGCTGCTGGCAACAAGACAGATCGCCGCGCGGCCGGCCTTTGCGGTATTGCAGGTGTCGGCACTGGCGGTGGGCCTGCTGGCGCTGGTGCTGCTGGTGCTGCTGCGCACCGACCTGATCGACAGCTGGCGCAAGGCCACGCCGCCCGACGCGCCGAACCGCTTCGTCATCAACGTGCAGCCGGACCAGACCGCGGCTTTCCGCAAGGCGCTGGCCGATGCCGGCGTGAGCCGCTACGACTGGTTTCCGATGATCCGCGGCCGGCTGGTGGCCATCAACGGCGAGCCGGTGCAGGGCGAGCGCAAGAGCGAGGAGCGCGCCAAGCGCCTGCTCGAGCGCGAGTTCAACCTCAGCCACGACGCCACGCTGCCGGCGCACAACCAGATCAGCGGCGGGCGCTGGACGCCGGGCGAATCCGATGCGCTCAGCGTCGAGGACGGCCTGGCCGAGACGCTGGGCGTGAAGCTCGGCGACCGCTTGACCTTCGACATCGCCGGGCAGAAACGCGAGGGGCGCATCACCAGCCTGCGCAAGGTGGACTGGTCGTCGATGCGCGTGAACTTCTTCGTCATGTTCCCGCTGGACGAGATGCCGGGGCTGCCGCTGAGCTACATCAGCGCCTTCCATGCCCCCGACACGCCGGGTTTCGACAACAACTTGAGCCGCGAGTTTCCGAACATCACGAATGTCAATATCTCGGCCTCGATCGGCCAGGTGCAACGTGTGCTGGACCAGGTGATCCGCGCGGTCGAGTTCCTCTTCGCCTTCACGTTGGCGGCCGGGCTGGTGGTGCTGTTCGCGGCCGTCAGCGCCACGCGCGAGGCGCGCGCGCGCGAGTTCGGTCTGATGCGCGCCATGGGTGCCAGCGGCGCGCTGCTGGCGCGGGTGCAGCGCACCGAGCTGCTCGGCGTGGGCGCGCTGGCCGGGCTGCTGGCGTCGCTGGCGGCGATGGCGGTGGGCTGGGCGCTGGCGCGTTATGCCTTCGAGTTCAGCTGGAACGCCTCGGCCTGGGTGCCGCTGCTGGGCGCCGCTGCCGGGGCGCTGCTGGCGCTGGCGGCGGGCTGGTGGGGCCTGCGCGAGGTGCTGCGCCGGCCGGTCATCGACACCCTGCGCAGCGCGGCGGAGTGAGGTCCTAGCGCCCGATCAGGCGCTGCATCTGCGGCCGGCCCCAGCCCAGCCACAGCAGGATCAACCCACCGAGCGCCGCCGCCGCGGCGATGTAGTAGGGCAGCCGGATGTCGATGCCCATCAGCTCGCCGCCGATCAGCGACATGACGCCGCCGGCCAGGCAGAACACGGCCGTGGTCACCCCCATGACCCAGCCCTGATCGGCGGCGCCCACGCTGCCGGAGAACATGCCCAGCAGCGTCGGATAGCTGACGCCGAAGAAGAAGTAGAAGCCGAACAGCGGTACGAAGCACAGCCATGCCACCGGCGACAGCACCAGCGCGATCGAGCACACGACCATCGCCACCAGCGAGACCTGCACGATCGACTTCTTGCTGAAGCGCAGCTGTGCCGGCTTGACCAGGAAGGTGCTCGACAAGGCCAGCGCAATGCCGATCACCAGCATGGCCATGCTGCCGCCGATGACGCCGTAGTCGAAGGCGCTGCTCAGGTAGTTGTCTGCAAATACGTAGAAAGTGACGTTGGCGATCATGAACAGGCTGTACACCGGCATGATCCGCATCACCAGCGGGTGCTTCGTCACCCGGGCCAGGCTTTCGAATACATCCAGCGGGCGGAAGACAAAGGGCTCGCGCTCGCTGCGGATGTCCTTGAAGAACAGCATCACCGCGACGATGGCCACCAGAACGAGGCCGAGCGCGGCGTAGAAGGGCAGCTCCAGGCTTGCAGTGCCGCCGATCAGCGCCTTGTCGGACAGCACGCCGCCGATGATCGGCCCGCCCACCAGGCCGAAGCTGACCCCGGTGACGATGTAGCCCATGTTGCGGTCGCGATCGGCGTCGTCGCTGCTGCCGTCGATCATCGCGGCCTGCGCGATCGGCTGGTTGCCGGCGGTGAAGCCGGTGATCGCGCGGCCCAGTATCAGCAGCCACAGATTGCCGATCAGCAGCGCGACGATGGTGATGACATAGCCCACCAGCGCGCCGAACAGGCAGATCAGCAGCGCGTTCTTGCGGCCGATCGAATCCGACAGCTTCGACACATAGACCACGCCGAAGAACCAGGCCAGAAAGAAGATGCCGATCACCAGGCCGTAGTCGAGGTGGCGATGCGCAAGCGAGGTGCCGGCGGGCAGGAAGCCGGTGGCGGGCTCCATGATCAGCGTGTTGATGATCGGGAACACCAGGCCCTGGCCGATCAGATCGACGAAGACGACGAACAGCAGCGTGAGTTTGGCGGTCATTGGCATGGGCCGACCTTAAACAATCGATTGGTTCCCGTCCAGCAGGGGACGCGCATTTGTGCTGCTGCATTGCAACGGTGGCAGCTGATAGCACGGACTCGCCATCGTGCCGCCGGACATGCAAGACTTGCTGCATTGCAGATCGGGAGGATATCGGCATGTCTGGCAGACACGACGCGGTGATCATCGGCGGCGGCCACAACGCGCTGACCTGCGCCAGCTACCTCGCCCGAGCCGGCATGAAGGTGCTGGTGCTGGAGCAGCACGCGTCCGTCGGCGGCATGACCAACACCGAGGAGCTGACGCTGCCCGGCTTCTGGTCGGACACGCACGCTTTCGGCTACCAGCTGGCCAACGTGTCGCCGGCGCCACGCGAACTCGGCCTGGCGCATCATGGATTCGAGCTGATCCATCCGGCGATCGCATTTGCCCACGTCTTCCCCGACGGTACGGCGTTGAGCCTGTTCCGCGACCTCGATCGGTCTTGCGCAAGCCTGGAGGCCCGGTCCGCGCGCGACGCCGCGGTCTATCGCGCGATGTGCCTGCGTTTCGCCGCCGAGGCGGACACCTTCGCCGCCGCCGTCAATTCGCCGCCGCAGCCGCTGTCGCAGCAGATCGCGGCGCTGGAGGAGATGCCCGACGGACTCGACATGTATCGGCTCGGGCTGCAGTCGTTGCGCTCGTGGGCGCAGCAGGAGTTCGAGGACGAGCGGGTGCGCGTGTTGCTCGGCAGCTGGTGCTGTCACGTCGGCCTGTCGC
>JAHECC010000127.1 GCA_024641965.1 Rubrivivax sp. | reverse complement strand
AACGACGCACTCGGCATCGGCCCCGACGCCGAACTGCTGGCCCAGGTGCCGCCGCAGGTCGGCGCCGCGGTAACCTACGGGCGCCCGGTGTCGGACACATGAACGTAGGGCCCCGCGCCTGCCCACCAAGGAGATCGTCATGCAACGAAGCCTGATCTCGAACGGCAATCCGATGGAGAAGATCGTCGGCTTCAGCAGGGCCGTCAGGGTCGGGCCCTACGTGTCGGTCGGCGGCACGGCGCCGGTCGGCCCGGACGGCAAGACCGTCGGCATCGGTGATGCAGCCGCACAGGCACGCCGTTGCCTGGAGATCATTCAGGCGGCCCTGGAGCAGGCCGGTGCCAGTCTGGATGACGTGGTGCGAACCCGCGTGCTGCTGACCCACATCGAAGACTGGAAGGCCGTGATCGATGTGCGAGCCGAGTTCTTCGCCAAGGTGCGTCCCGTCGACACCATCATGCAGGTACAGCGTTTCGTCAATCCGGAATGGCGGGTCGAGTTCGAGGTCGATGCCATCATTTCGGACGGCACGCCGGCGCAAGAGATCGGGCCCGGCTAGGGCCTGTTCAGCATGCAGCAACGCAGCACCATCCGTCTCGTTGCGCTGTTCGAGGTGCTCAAGTGCGTGGTCGTGCTCGGCGCGGCGACGGGCCTGTTCGCCCTGATGCATCAGAACCTGCACGATCTGGCGACGAAGCTGGTGGCCCATGCGCACCTCAATCCCGCATCCCGCTATCCGACTATCTTCATCGACGCCGCGACCCACCTGCAGGACACGCGGCTGCTCGTCCTTGCAACGGGCGCCGCAGCCTATACGACGCTGCGCTTCGTCGAAGGCTATGGCCTGTACCGGGAGCGTGCCTGGGCCGAGTTGCTCGCGGCCGCGGGGGGTGCGATCTACGTGCCCTTCGAGCTGCTGGAACTCGTGCGCCGGCCTACCTGGTACGGCGCAGTCCTGCTCGGGTTGAACCTGCTGGTCGTGGCCGTGATGCTGCGCGCGCTCGTCCAGCGGCGCCACATTCGGGGCGCGTCATGAAGCTTCGGCGCAACCGGGGCCGCCGATGACGCTGCGCATCGCGATCGTCGGCGGCGGCATCGGCGGCCTGGCCGCTGCGCTGTTCCTGCGCAGGGCCGGGCTCGACGCGACGGTCTACGAGCAGGCGCCGGCGTTGCGTGAAGTCGGTGCAGGCATCGTCGTGCCGCCGAACATGGTGCGGCCGCTGATGGCGCTCGGGCTGGCCCACGAACTTCAGGACTTTGCGGTCCGTCTCGAAGCTGCCTGGGAATTCCGGCGCTGGGCAGACGGCCGCGTGCTGTCGGTGCAGCCGATGGGCGCAGCCTGCGAGCGGCTCTATGGCGCCCATTGTTATGTCGCCCACCGCGCCGATCTGCTGGCCATGCTGCAGCGTGCGCTGCCCGCGCAGCAGCTTCGTCTGGACCACCGCTGCGTCGCCGTGACGCAGACGGGCGACGGCGCGCATCTCGTTTTCAGCCACCAAGACGACGAGCGCAGCGAGGTGGCATGCGATGTCGTCATCGGCGCCGATGGCATCCACTCGGTCATACGCGAGGCCATCGCGCCGGCGGCCGATGTGCGCTTTTCCGGCCTGTGTGCCTATCGCTGCCTGGTGCCCGCCGATGAAGCCCCACAGATGGCATTGCGCCCGGTGCAGACGCTGTGGCTCGGCCCGGAGCAGCACTTCGTGCACTACCCGATCTCCGGCGGCCGCTGGGTCAACATCGTGGCGATCGTGCCGGCAGGCGACTGGCGCACCGAATCCTGGACCGCCGATGGCCGCGTCGCCGACCTGAGCGCGGCCTTCATCGGCTGGGACGGGCGGCTGCAGCAACTGATCGCGTCGGCCACCGAAACCAAGCGCTGGGCGCTGTACGACCGCAGCCCGCTGGAACGCTGGAGCACGGGCCGCATCAGCCTGCTCGGCGATGCCGCGCACGCGATGCTGCCGTTCTTCGCACAGGGTGCGGCGCAGTCCATCGAGGATGCCGCCGTGCTGGCCGACTGCCTGCGCGGTGCCGACCGCGACACGGTGGCGCCCGCGCTGCAGCATTACGAACGCATCCGAGCGCCGCGTGCCAGCGAGGTGCAGTTGATGAGCCGCGGCCGCGAGATCCGCAACCACCTGCCCGACGGCCCCGAGCAGCACCAGCGGGACAGTGAACTCGCCAGCGGCGACCCGCTGCGCCAGAGCGCGTGGCTCTACGGGCATGATCCGGCACTGCCGAAGGAGCCGCCGAAATGAGCACGGGAACCGTCCGCCTGCATCGCGTGCTGCGCACCCAACCGCAGAAGGTCTATCGCGCCTTTCTGGAAGCCGCGGCCATGGCCAAGTGGCTGCCACCCTATGGTTTCGTATGCAAGGTGGAGCACATGGATGCGCGTGTCGGCGGCAGCTTCAGGATGTCCTTCGAGAATTTCAGCACCGGGCACAGCCACGCCTTCGGGGGCGAGTACCTGGAGCTGGTGCCGGGCGAGCGCATCCGCTATACCGACAAGTTCGACGACCCCCATCTGCCCGGCCTGATGCAGGTGACCGTGACGTTGAAAGCGGTGTCCTGCGGCACCGAGCTGAGCGTCGTGCAGGAAGGCGTGCCGGACGTGATTCCGCTGGAGATGTGCTATCTCGGCTGGCAGGAATCGCTGGCCCAGCTCGCCCAACTCGTAGAGCCCGAAATTCCCGGTTGAGACTGCGTCGCCGGTCGCGGGCAAAGGCGCATTGGCGACCGGCACGTCTTGCACCATGCTTGCGCGAAGCCAGCACGGCGTCGCCGACGCGGGTGCTGGCCCCTTCGATCATGGAGACTGAGCCATGCACGCTCTCGTCACCGGTGGCAACGGACACCTCGGCTTCAACCTGGTGTCGACGTTGCTTGCGCGGGGCCATGCGGTGCGCGCCAGCGTGCGCTCGCTGGCCGACGGCGCGAGAACCGAGCGACTGAAAGCCTTGGGCGCCGTCACGCTGGTCGAGGCCGATGTGCGCGATGCGGCGCAGATGAAGGCCGCGCTCGACGGCGTCGACACCTTGTTCCACGTCGCCGCCGTCTACTCCACCGCAGAGAAAGGGCGGGATGCCGAGATCCTCGATGCGGCGGTACGGGGCACCGAGATCACGTTGCGCGCCTCGGCGGCGGCCCGCGTCAAGCGCGTGGTCATGACCTCGTCGACCGTGACCTTGCCGCTGACCGAGCCCGGTGCAGTGCCGGTTGACGAAGACGACTGGACCAGCGAATTGCGCGTGCCGTACTTCCGCGCCAAGGTCGAATCGGAACGCAAGGCCTGGGAACTGACCAGCGAGTTGGGCCTCGAGCTGAGCACGATCCTGCCATCGGGCATTCTCGGGCCGGGCTTCGCGCGCCCGACACCCACCATCGACCTGATCAGGGCCTGCCTGATGGGCGAGTTCCGACTGGGCGCGCCGCGCGCTAACTTCGGCTTCGTGGACGTGCGCGATGTCGCCGAAGCCCATGTGCTGGCCGTGGAGCGCCATGCGCTGGGCCGCTTCATCGTCGGCTACGACGCCATCCCGAGCTTCGACGAACTGGTGCGCGCACTCGGCAAGATCGACGCCCGTGTGAAACCGCCACTCATGGTGCTGCCCACCTTCCTCGCGCCGACCTTGCCGCTGTACGACGCGTTCAGCCACCGCGTCTTCGGCACGCCGCGTACCGCGACACCCGACCTGATCGCCACCGCGCTGAGTGGCAAGCGGTTCAACTACTCCTGTGCGAGAGCGAAACGCGAGCTCGGCTGGTTGGCACGCATCCCCTTCGAACAGAGCCTGCGCGACACGGTCGCGGAGCTGAAGGCACTGGCGCCGAGTTCCTGAAATCCGGCGGGCACCTCGCCGACTACACATCGCAGGCATCATTCACCCATGCGCGCCGACCAGAAGATCGACTACCTGGGTCTGCCCGCGCGGGATCTCGACACGGTCCAGGCCTTTTACGCGGCGGCCGCCTCGTGGAGGACATCTTCGCCTTCCCCGGCGGGCGCCACTTCCACTTTGCCGACCCCAACGGCAACGAACTGGCCGCCTGGTCGGCCACATAGGCGAATGACGAGGAGCATCGAATGGCCTTCGACCCGGGACTGGCACAGCGCATCCGCGAAACCCTCGGCGACCGACCCGGCCTGAGCGAACGCCGCATGTTCGGCGGCCTGGCCTTCATGCTGCACGGCCACATGTTCGTCGGCGTGCTCGGCTCCACGCTGATGGCGCGTGTCGGCGCCGAACGCCACCACGACGCGCTGGCTGTGGCCCATGTGCGCGAGATGGATTTCACCGGCCGGCCGATGAAGGGTTATGTCTATGTCGACCCCCCGGGGCTGGTCGAGGACAAGGACCTGCAGGCCTGGGTCGAGTGGTGCGCCGCCTTCGTCGCGACATTGCCGCCGAAGCCGCTCAACACCGCCAAGCGATGACGTACATAATTTTTTGAACAAGGAGAAAGAACATGCCGCTATACCTGACTCAGAGCCTGCACCGCGCCTTGCAGCGTTGTCCCGAGCGTGTGGCCACGATCTTCGGTGAGCGCAAGCGCAGCTACCGCGAGCATGCGGACCGCGTGGCGCGTCTGGCCGCGGCGCTGCAAGGCCTGGGCATGGCGCGCGGCGACCGCGTCGGCATGCTCGCGCTGAACTCCGACCGCTACCTCGAGTTCTTCTTCGGCGCCTGGTGGGGCGGCGGCGCGGTGAACCCGGTGAACATCCGCTGGAGCGCGGCCGAGATCGCCTACTCGCTGGACGATTGCGACACGCGCATCCTGCTGGTGGACGAGCAGTTCAAGGGCCTGGCCGACGAGTTGAAGCAGCGCAGCAAGTCGCTGCAGATACTGGTCTATGCCGGCGATGGCGACACGCCCGAAGGCATGCTGAACTACGAGGCGCTGCTTGCAGCGGCGAAACCTGCCACCGACGCCGGCTGCGCCGGCAACGACCTGGCCGGCGTGATGTACACCGGCGGCACCACCGGCTTCCCCAAAGGCGTGATGCTCAGCCACGAGGGCTTGTGCGCGAACGCGCTGGCCTTCGTGGGCGAAGGCATTGTCGGCGGCGACGCGCGCACGCTGCTCATTGCGCCGATGTTCCACATCGCCGCCGGCGCGATGATGCTGGGCAACGCCACCGTGGGCGGCACGTTCGTGATCGCGCCGATGTTCACGCCGCTGGGCACCTTGCAGGTGATCCAGCAGCAGAAGGTGACGCACCTGCTGCTGGTGCCGACCATGATCCAGCTGGCCGCTGACCACCCCGACGCCGGCCAGTACGACCTGAGCAGCGTGCAAGTGCTGGCCTATGGCGGCTCGGTCATCAGCGAGGCGGTGCTGCAGCGCGCGATGAAGCGTTTCACCAAGGCCGGCTTCTTCCAGGCCTATGGCATGACCGAGCTGTCGCCCTGCGCCACCTACCTGCGGCCGGAAGACCACCGTGGCGACAGTGGCAAACCGGGGCTGCTGCGCTCGGCCGGGCGCGCCACGCTGAGCACCGAGGTGCGCGTGGTCGACGACCACGGCGCGGAGGTGCCGCTCGGCACGGTGGGCGAGGTGGCGGTGCGCGGTCCGAACGTGATGCTCGGCTACTGGAACAAGCCCGAGCAGACCGCGGCCGTGGTGCGCGACGGCTGGATGCACACCGGCGACGGCGGACGCATGGACGAGGACGGCTACCTCTACATCGTCGACCGCATGAAGGACATGATCGTCAGCGGCGGCGAGAACGTCTATTCCGCCGAGGTCGAGAACGCGCTGTCGCAGCACCCGGCCGTGGCCGCCAGCGCGGTCATCGGCATCCCCAGCGACGAATGGGGCGAAGCCGTGCATGCGGTGGTGGTGCTCAAGCCCGGCGCCAGTGCCGACTTCGAGGCGCTGTCGACACATTGCCACGGCCTGATCGCCGGCTACAAGTGCCCGCGCAGCGTGGAGTTCCGCGACGCGCTGCCGATGACCGGTGCCGGCAAGATCCAGAAGACCGAACTGCGCAAGCCCTACTGGGAGGGCCGGGCCCGCGCCGTGAACTGAAGGCGTCGGCTGGGCTAGCATGAGGCGGTGTCAACAAAATCAAGCAGGAGTTGTCGATGTCCAGTGTGGGTTATCACGAACCGATCGAAGAGCTGTCGGACAAGACGCGTGACATGCATCGCGCCATCGTCTCGCTGATGGAGGAGTTGGAGGCCGTCGATTGGTACAACCAGCGCGCCGATGCCTGCAAGGACCCGGAGCTGAAAGCCATCCTCGAGCACAACCGCGACGAGGAGAAGGAACACGCCGCGATGGTGCTGGAGTGGATCCGCCGCAAGGACCCGCGCTTCTCGAAAGAGATGAAGGACTACCTGTTCACGAAGAAGTCGATCACGCACAAGTAGCACCGACGACCCACGCGAATGGAAACTCCGGTTCCGGATGTCGTAGGCCACTACAGCCGCGGCGACCTGCTGCAGCGCCTGGACGCTGCGCTGGCCGACGATGGGGTCGACCCGGCGCACCCGAGCCTGGAGTCGCTGGCGCCCTACGATCAGTTCCATGGCCGCGGCCTGGAGGCCACCACCGAAATCGCGGCGCACGTGCAGCCCGGCGCGGGCGACCACCTGCTCGACATCGGCAGCGGCATCGGCGGGCCGGCGCGCTGGTTTGCCCAGCGCTTCGGCTGCCGCGTCACTGGCATCGACCTGACGGCCGAGTTCTGCGACGTGGCCGACCAGCTGACCCGGCGCCTGGGCCTGCAGCGGCAGGTGGACTTCGAAGTCGGCGATGCGCTGGCCATGCCCTTCGGAGACGCGCAATTCGACGGCGCCTATTCGATGAACGTATCGATGAACATCGCCGACAAGGCGGCGTTCTACCGCGAGATCCATCGTGTGCTCAAGCCCGGCGCCTGGCTGCTGCTGTCGGAGCTGGCCGAAGGTGACGGGCGGCCACTGGATTTCCCCACACCCTGGGCCGCCAGTCAGGAAGCCAGCTTCCTCAGCAGCGCCGACCAGACACGGCAGGGCCTGCGCGATGCGGGGTTCGAGGTCCTGCAACTCCACAGTACGCTGCAGCAGGCGAAAGCCTTTGGCGCGCGCTCGCGCGCGCTGGTCGAACGCGGCGAGAAGCCGCCGCACCGTGCCGTGATGCTGATCCACGGCGACATCGCCAGCCAGGCCATCGCCAACAGCGGCCGCGCGATGCAGGACGGCCGCTTGGTGCCCATCGAGGTGCTGGCACGGAAGGCCGCCCGGGCCGCAGCGTGACGCTGCTGTGGTTGACGGGCCTGGCCTCGCTGGCCCTGCTGGGAGGCCTGGCCTGGACCCTGGCGCCACTGAAACCGGGCGTTGTCGCGCTGCAGCTGGCGTTCACGCCGCAAGCCTTCGGCCGCATCGTGCATGCCTGGCCGAACGAGCACCTGCAGCGCTACCTGGCGCACCTGCCGGTGGACGGCCTCCTGCTCGTCTGCTACGGCGTCTTCGGCTACCTGTTGGCCACGCGCACGGCGCTGTTCCTGCGCAGCTCGTTAAGGGTGCAGCAATGGGCGCGCTGGCTGATGCCCTTGGCCGCACTGTTCGACGCCGTGGAGAACGCGTTGCACGCGTGGCTGGCCTCGGCACCACGCTTCGGCGTGCCCTGGGCCTATGCCGTGTCGGCCACCAGTTCGAGCCTGAAATGGCTGTTGCTGTTGGCCTTTGCCGGCCTGGTGATCCTGGCGCTGGCGCGAGGCGAACGCCCGGACGAAGGCTCAATAAAGGACTTGCCGCATGACAGTGATCCGGCTGCGTGAGATCGACCACCTGGTGCTGCGCGTGCGCGACCTGCCGCGCATGCTGGACTTCTACGTGGGTGTGCTTGGTTGCGCCGTCGAGCGCCGGCTCGATGACATCGGCCTGGTGCAGCTGCGTGCCGGGCGCTCGCTGATCGACCTGGTGCCAGTGGACAGCGAGCTCGGCCGCGCCGGCGGTGCGGCTCCCGGCGCCGAAGGCCGCAACCTGGACCACTTCTGCCTGCGCGTCGAAGCCTTCGATGAAGCGGCGTTGCGCGAACACCTGCGCTTGCATGGCATCGCGATGGCGAGCGCGCGGCAGCGCTACGGCGCCGAGGGCATGGGCCCCTCGGTCTATGTCGACGATCCCGAAGGCAACGTGGTCGAGCTCAAGGGTCCGCCGGTGGCGTAGCGCCCTGTGCTTGCGCGGCCTCGGCGGCGCCGGGCCGCTGACGGCATTCGTCGAACACCCGCGCCGTGCAGCGCGCGCAGATGGCGTCGTCGAGCTGCGGCACGATCGTGCCGATGGCCACGCGCTTGCTGGCGAAGATGTGGTCGGCGCCGAGCCGGTCGATGAAGCCGCTGCGTGCCCATACCTCCAGCACCTGCGGCCGCGGGCGATGGAAATAGAGCTCGCCGCCCATCGCAAGGCGGCGCAGCCGCTCGGCTTCCCACATCTCGGCGCCAGCCACGTCGATGGTGGTCATGCTCATGGTCATGACCAGCAGCCGCTTGGCCGGCTGCGGCTGCGTGCGCAGCATGTGAAGGTGCTCGGCCACATGCGCCACCGCGCCGAAGTAGACCGAGCCTTCCATGCGCAGCAGCTTGACTTGCGGGCATTCGGGCATGGTGCCGGCGGGCGCGCCGTCGATGATGACGAAGGGTCGGCGCGCGTTGGCATCGAAGCTCTGGTCGAAGCCCATCGTGCGCAGCGACGGCCGCGCGCTGCGGTACAGGTAGGTCACCAGCGACGCCGTCACGCCGCCGAGCACGGCGGCCTCGAGCGAGAAGGTCAGTGTGGCGATGAAGGTGCCCAGCGCGATGGCAGCTTCGGTGCGGTCCAGGTGCAGTACGCGACGCCATTGCCCCGGGTCGATCAGCCCCCAGGCCACCACCAGCAGCAGCCCGGCGATGGTGGCCACCGAGATGTGGGCCAGTACCGGTGCCGCCAGTACCAGCAGCACGATCACCATCAGGCTGGCGAACACCGCGGCCAGCGGCGTGCGCGCGCCGCTCTGCTCGCTCATCGCGCTGCGGTTGATCGAGCCCGACGAGACCATGCACGAGAACATCGCGCCGGCAATGTTGGACAGCCCCTGACCCAGGCATTCACGGTTCGGGTCGAAGGGCTCGCCATGGCGGTTGGCCAGCGCGCGGCCCAGCGCCACGGTCTGTCCGAGCGAGACGATGGCCAGCGCGAAGGCGATGCCGCCAAGCTTGCGCATCTGCGCCCAGTCCACCGATGGAGCATCCAGCTTCGGCAGCGCCTGCGGCAGCTTGCCCACGGTGGCCGTCGGCCAGCCGTAGTACGACAACGCAAAGGCACCCAGGCTGCCGACCACCAACGCCACCAGCAGGTGCTGGCCGGCAGGCAGATGCTTGCGCGCCAGCAGCGCCACGGCCACGGTGAGCGCACCGATGCCGAACTCCGGGGTGCTTTCCAGCAGGTCGCGGCCGGCATGCTCGGCGATGAGCACGGCCGCACCGGTCATGAAGCCGAGCATCACCGTCGGCGAGATGAAGTTGGTGATTGCGCCCAGCCTCAGCAGGCCCAGGCTGGCCTGCAGCAGACCGACGAGCAGCGTCACCGCCACCGCCAGCAGCGGATAGGCCGGGTTGTCCACGGCCGCCAGCGGCGCCAGCATGCTGGCCAGCGCCAACGAGATGGCATTCGTCGGCCCCGACACGAGCAGCCGGCTCGACCCCGCCAGCGCCGCAACGATGCACGGCACGATGCTGGTGTACAGGCCCCAGGCCGGCGGCAGCCCGGCCAGCGCGGCAAAGGCAATGCCCTGCGGCAGCACGATCAGCGCGCCCACCAGCCCTGCCTGCGCATCGGCGCGCAGCGTGGCGCGGTCGAGCAGCCACACCCAGGATCCGAACAACCCCGCCGCGCGGCCGCGCCAGCCCGGCGCCAGGCGGCTCAGGTCCATGGCTGACTGCGGCGACTTTGGGTTCTGGATGGACGCACGGGCGAGTCGGTCGTGGGCTGGCGGTAGCGGCGCGGATTGAACGCAATTGTCGCCCGTGTGCGGCCGAAGCTCAGCGGCGCGCCCGGCCGGCGATCAGCGCGACGATCTCGTCGAGCGTCTCTTGGCGCAGGCCGGGACCCAGATCGATGGCCCCACAGCGGCTGTAGAACACGCTCAGGTCCAGGCCGACGCCAACGCCGAGGATCTGCACCGCGCCTTCGGCTTCGTGTCGCTGCAGCACCTGCAGCAGGTGCTGGCCGAGGTACCCGTCGTCGTTGGCCTGCATCGTGGCGCTGTCCATCGGGCAGCCGTCGGAAAAGACGATCAGCAGCCGGCGTGCCGCGTCGCGCCGGCGCAGGCGCACCACCGCCCAGTCCACCGCCTCGCCGTCGAAGCCTTCGCGGAACAGGTCGCTCTTGAACAGCGCGGCGATGGCTGGCCGCGCGCGGCGCCAGGCGGTATCGGCGTCCTTGAACACCAGGTGGCAGCGCTCGTTCAGCCGCCCCGGGTGGCGCGGCCGGCCGGCGCGTTGCCAATCGCGCGCCGCGCGGCCGCCGTGCCATGCGCCGGTGCTGAAGCCCAGCACTTCGCTGGCCACGCCGGCAATCTCCAGCGCACGCGCCAGCAGGTCGACCAGCATCGCCAGCGCCTCGATATGCCGGCGCATCGAGCCGGAACAATCGATGAGCAGCCCGACCACGGCGTCGGCCACCGGCTCGACGCGCTCGGCGCGGAACAGTCGCCGCTCGGCCGGCGTGCTGATCAGTTGCGCCAGTCGCGCGCCGTCGATGCGCCCGTCTTCGCGCGCGCCTTCCCAGCCGTCGTGCCGGGGCAATGCCAGCAGGGCCTTCAACTGCCGAGCCAGGCGCATGGTGTTCAAGCCGCGCTCGGCGATCAGGCGATCGAGTCGCTCGCGGTATTCGCGCAGCAGTTCGGCACGCACCAGCGTGGCGGCGGCATGCTCGCGGTCGTAGGCGCCGCTGAAGATGCGGTAGGCGCTATCGGCATCTTCGAAGGCCCGGCTGCGCGCGGCGTCGGACACAGCGGCCATGGCTTCGTCCTGGCCATTCACATCCATGCGCAGGCTGAAGCGCAGCGGGTCGTTCTCGGCATCATCCTCGGCCAACAATGCTGCACCGCTGTCCAGGGCACCCAGCAGATCGGCCACGGTTTCGGCGATGCGACGCGCGGCAACGGCATAGTCGGCCTGGCTGCGCCGGTGCCGCCGCAAC
>JAHECC010000014.1 GCA_024641965.1 Rubrivivax sp. | reverse complement strand
CCTTCGGTCAGGTAGGGCGTGTCGATCTGCGCCAGGTTGCCCAGGCAGACGATCTTCGTGCCTGGGCCGGCGCGTGTGATCAGCGTCTTCATCTGCTTGGGCGACAGGTTCTGCGCCTCGTCGATGATCACGTACTTGTTCAGGAAGGTGCGACCGCGCATGAAGTTCAGGCTCTTGATCTTGATCTTGCTGCGCACCAGATCGTTGGTGGCGGCACGGCCCCATTCGCCGGCCGCCGTGTCGGTGCGTGCCAGCACTTCCAGGTTGTCGTCCAGCGCGCCCATCCACGGGCCCATCTTCTCCTGTTCGTCGCCGGGCAGGAAGCCGATGTCCTCGCCCACCGGCACGGTCACGCGGGTGACGATGATCTCGGTGTAGCGCCGGTCGTCGAGCACCTGGCTCAGCCCCGCGGCCAGCGTCATCAGCGTCTTGCCCGAGCCGGCCGTGCCGGTGAGGGTGATGAAGTCGCACTCCGGGTCCATCAGCAGGTTCAGCGCGAAGTTCTGCTCGCGGTTGCGCGAGGTCACGCCCCACACCGCGTTCTTCGCGTGGCTGTAGTCGCGCACCGTCTTCAGCACCGCGGTCTTGCCGGTGATCTCGGCCACACGGGCATACAGCGGCGCGGCGCCTGGGCTTTCCAGGTAGACGAACTGATTCACCATCAGCACCGGCACCATCGGTCCGGCGATGCGATAGAAGGTCTGGCCCGCCTGCTGCCAGCTTTCCATGGTCTTGCCGTGGCGCTCCCAGAAGTCGCCGGGCAGGGCCATTACGCCGGTGTAGAGCAGGTCGCCGTCGTCCAGCGTCTTGTCGTTGAAATAGTCTTCGGCCGGCAGGCCGAGTGCACGCGCCTTGACGCGCATGTTGATGTCCTTGGACACCAGCACCACGTCGCGCGGGCTCGCGGCGCTCTGCTTCTGCTCGCGCAGCGCGCGCACCACGCCCAGGATCTGGTTGTCAGCCTTGCCCTGCGGCAGGCCCTCGGGCAGCTTGATGTCCAGCAGCGTGGTCTGGAAGAACAGCTTGCCCAGCGCGTCCTTGTGGCCGGTCTTGGACAACGCGATGCCGGCGCTGGCGTCGATGCTGCCCTTGGCATCGGTGAAGGAGGCCAGTGCGTCCAGGTTGCGGCTGACCTGGCGCGCGTTGCGCGCCACTTCGCTCAGGCCCTTCTTGTTGTTGTCCAGCTCTTCCAGCGTGATCATCGGCAGGAAGACGTCATGCTCGTCGAAGCGGAACAGCGACATCGGGTCGTGCATCAGCACGTTGGTGTCGAGCACGAAGAGCTTGGCCGGGCCGGTGCCGCGCGGCCGGCGCGGGCGCTGCCGCTCGGCCGGGACAGTTGCTGCCGGCGTCGCCATGAGGACCGGCGCCGAAACGGCCGGCATGACGGTGTTCGCCAGGCGGCTGTCGAACAGGTCAAGCGAGGCGCCGGCGGCCAGGTCGGCGCTGGCGGCCGGCTTGGCGCTTCGTTTGTCTTGTCTGGGGGCTGCCTGGGCTTCGAAATCGGCGGCAGCAAGAAGGGCGGCTTTCTGGGCAGGTGGTTTGGGCAGTGGCATCGGCGCAGAGATAGGGATGGAAAGGGCGAGACTTCAGCAAAAACGCCGGCGCAGGGCCGGCGTCGTGTACATCGATTCGGCAGCGGCCTCGTTCAAGCGGCCTTCTTCAGCAGTTTGACAGCCTTCAGCACATCGTCCACATGGCCGGCCACCTTGATGCCGCGCCATTCGGCACGCAGCACGCCTTCGGGATCGATCAGGAAGGTACTGCGCTCTATGCCCTTGACCTTCTTGCCGTACATGATCTTGTTCTTCACCACGCCAAACATGTGGCACAGCTTTTCTTCGGTATCGGCAATCAGTTCGAAGGGTAGTTCGAGATTGGTCTTGAACTTCTCGTGCGAATTCATGTTGTCGCGCGAAACGCCGAAGACCACCGCGCCGGCCTTGACGAAGGCCTTGTGCTGGTCGCGGAACTGCATGGCTTCGGTGGTGCAACCCGGCGTCGCATCCTTCGGATAGAAATACAGCACGACCGTGTGGCCAAGATAGGCCTGCGGAGTGAACTTCACGCCGCCCGTGGCGACGGCTTCGAATTCCGGGAGGGTCTTGTTGACTGCAGGGGTCATGTGTGGCGGCTTTCGAAGGCTTGGGCCAGTGGTGGCATAACCCGTAATTATAAAGTCAAGGCGCAGTTGCTTTGCTGCTTGCTGATGGCAAGCACTTCGTCAGGCCGTGGCCGGGGCGGCGGGCTGCAGCAGCAATGCCGCCAGCACGCGACGCCCTTCACTGGCCAGCACGTTGTAGGTGCGGCAGGCGGCGGCTGTGTCCATGGTCTCGATGCCGATGCCTTGTTCAATGAGGCAGCGGTGCAGCGCTGGCGACACGAACTGCAGCCGGGCGCCGCTACCGAAGATCACCAATTCAGGCTCCAAGGCCAGCGCCTGCTCGAAGTGTGCCGCCTCCAGTTGCCGCACCGTGCCCGGAGACCATGCCAGGACGGCGCCTTCGCTGGGCACCAGCAGGCTGTGCGAAAAGCAGGTGTTGCCGACCCAGACACTGGACTTGTCGTGGCGCGTGATGATGTTGACGCCTTCGGCGCGGTCGGGTTGGAACTTCAAGTTGCGCGGGCATCGACTGGCGGTGCGCTGCTGTGCCTGGGGCTAAAATTATAGGTTTTTGCAGCGCAGCATCCGCGTTGCGTTGCCAGCAGCGCCGGCCCAAGGAGCCCCTGTGTTGAAGCCCATTCTCAAGTCCAGCAAGCTCCACGACGTGTGCTACGACATCCGCGGCCCGGTGCTGGACAAGGCCCGCCAGATGGAGGACGAGGGCCACAAGATCATCAAGCTGAACATCGGCAACCTTGCGGTGTTCGGGCTGGAGCCGCCGGAGGAGATCGTCCAGGACATCATCCGCAACCTGCCTCATTCGGCGGGCTATACCGACAGCAAGGGGCTGTTCGCGCCGCGCAAGTCGGTGGTGCATTACACGCAGGAAAAGCGCATCGCCGGTGTCGGTGTCGATGACGTCTATCTGGGCAACGGCGCGTCGGAATTGATCGTGATGAGCCTGAACGCGCTGCTCGACAGCGGCGACGAGGTGCTGGTGCCTGCGCCCGACTATCCGCTGTGGACGGCGGCCACTTCGCTGTCCGGCGGGCGCCCGGTGCATTACCTGTGCGACGAGGGCAGCGACTGGTTCCCGGACATCGCCGACATCCGCGCAAAGATCACGCCGCGCACGCGCGGCATCGTCGTCATCAACCCGAACAACCCGACCGGCGCGCTGTATCCGCCGGAACTGCTGCAGGAGATTGTCGAACTGGCGCGGCAGTACCAGCTTATCGTCTTCGCAGACGAGATCTACGACAAGACGCTGTATGACGGCAACGAGCACACTTCCATCGCCTCGTTGGCCGATGACGTGCTTTTCGTCACATTCAACGGGCTGAGCAAGAACTACCGTTCCTGCGGCTATAGGGCAGGGTGGATGATCGTCTCGGGCGACAAGCGCCATGCCGGCGACTACATCGAAGGCCTGAACATGCTGGCGTCGATGCGCCTGTGTTCCAACACCCCCGGGCAGTTGGCGATCCAGACGGCTCTGGGCGGCTACCAGAGCATCAAGGACCTGGTGGCGCCCGAAGGCCGCTTGTGCAAGCAGCGCGACCTGGCCTATGACTTGTTGACGCAGATACCGGGCGTCAGCGTGGTCAAGCCCAAGGCCGCGCTGTACATGTTCCCTCGGCTCGACCCCAAGCTGTACCCGATCGCCGACGACCAGCAGTTCGCCTACGACCTGCTGGCCGAGGAGAAGGTGCTGGTGGTGCAGGGGACAGGCTTCAACTGGGCCACGCCCGATCACATGCGCCTCGTGTTCCTGCCCAACTCCGACGACCTGAGCGATGCCATCGGCCGCATCGCCCGCTTTCTCGACCACTACCGCAAACGGCATACCCAGTGAACCCACTCAAGCCCATTCAGGTCGGCCTTCTCGGCATCGGCACCGTCGGCGGCGGCACCTTCCAGGTGCTGCAACGCAACCAGGCAGAAATCCGCCGTCGCGCCGGGCGCGGCATCCAGATCAGCATGGTCGCCGACCTCGACGTGGAGCGCGCCCGCGCCATCGTCGGACCAGAGGTGACGGTGGTGAACGATGCAAGACAGGTCATCGCCAACCCGGACATCGACATCGTCATCGAGCTGATCGGCGGCTACGGCATTGCGCGCACGCTGGTGCTCGAGGCCATCGCCGCCGGCAAGCATGTGGTCACTGCCAACAAGGCGCTGCTCGCGGTGCACGGCACCGAGATCTTCCATGCCGCCAGCGAGAAGGGCGTCGTCGTGGCCTTCGAGGCGGCGGTGGCCGGCGGCATCCCGATCATCAAGGCGCTGCGCGAGGGCCTGAGCGCGAACCGCATCGAGTGGATCGCCGGCATCATCAACGGCACCACCAACTTCATCCTGTCGGAGATGCGCTCCAAGGGACTGGACTTCGCAAGCGTGTTGAAGGAGGCGCAGCGCCTGGGTTATGCCGAGGCCGATCCGACCTTCGACATCGAAGGCGTGGATGCAGCGCACAAGGCGACGATCATGAGCGCGCTGGCCTTCGGCATTCCGGTGCAGTTCGACAAGGCGTTTGTCGAGGGCATCAGCGCGCTGCAGGCGGCCGACATCCGCTATGCCGAAAAGCTCGGCTACCGCATCAAGCTGCTCGGCATCACCAAGCGGCGCGAGGACGGCATCGAACTGCGCGTGCATCCGACGCTGGTGCCGGCTGATCGGCTCATCGCCAACGTCGAAGGCGCGATGAACGCAGTGGTGGTGCAGGCTGATGCCGTCGGCACCACGCTGTACTACGGCAAGGGCGCGGGCGCCGAACCTACCGCCTCGGCCGTGGTCGCCGACCTGGTGGACATCACGCGGCTGCATACCGCCGACCCGGATCACCGCGTGCCGCACCTGGCCTTCCAGCGCGGCGCGATGCACGACACGCCGGTGCTGCCGATCGATGCCGTGGTCACGGCCTTCTACCTGCGGCTGCAGGTGGCCGACAAGGCTGGCGTGCTGGCCGACATCACGCGCATCCTGGCGCAGAACAAGATTTCGATCGACGCGGTGCTGCAGCGCGAGAGCGCCGAAGGCGAGCAGCAGACCGACCTGATCATCCTCACGCACGACACCGTCGAAGGCCGCATGACGGCGGCGCTGGCGCAGATGCAGGCGCTGCCCACGGTGCTGGCGCCGATCGTTCGCATTCGAAAGGAAGAGTTGAATTGAAGTACCTCAGCACGCGCGGCGATGCCCCGGCGCGGCCCTTCTGCGAGATCCTGCTCGAAGGCCTGGCGCCGGACGGCGGGCTGTACCTGCCGCAGGCCTACCCGCAGGTCGACGCGGCCACGCTGGCGCGCTGGCGGCCGCTGAGCTATCCGGCGTTGGCCTTCGAGATCCTGTCGCTGTACATCGACGACATTCCGGCCGCGGACCTGAAACACCTGGTCGAGAAGACCTACACCGCCGAGGTCTTCGGCACGCCGCAGATCACGCCGCTCAAGGCGCTGGACGAAGGTGTGTACCTTCAGGCCTTGTCCAATGGCCCGACGCTGGCCTTCAAGGACATGGCGATGCAACTGCTGGGCGCATTGTTCGAGTACCAGCTTGCACGTACCGGGCAGCAACTGAACATCCTGGGCGCCACCTCGGGCGACACCGGCAGCGCCGCCGAGTACGCGATGCGCGGCAAACGCGGCGTGCGCGTCTTCATGCTCAGCCCCCATGGCCGCATGAGCCCCTTCCAGCAGGCGCAGATGTTCAGCCTGCAGGACCCGAACATCCACAACCTGGCCATCGAAGGGGTGTTCGACGATTGCCAGGACATCGTCAAGGCTGTGTCCGGCGACCTCGCGTTCAAGCAGCGCCACTGCATCGGCACGGTCAATTCGATCAACTGGGCGCGGCTGCTGGCGCAGGTGGTGTACTACTTCGCCGGATACTTCCATGCCACGCGCGAAGCCACCGAAATCGTCGACTTCAGCGTGCCCTCGGGCAACTTCGGCAACATCTGCGCCGGCCACGTCGCGCGCTCGATGGGCCTGCCGATCGGGCAGCTTGTGGCCGCCACCAACGAGAACGACGTGCTCGACGAGTTCTTCCGCAGCGGCCGCTACCGCGTGCGCAAGAGCAGCGAGACCTTCGAGACCTCGAGCCCATCGATGGACATCAGCAAGGCCTCGAACTTCGAGCGTTTCGTCTTCGATCTGTGCGGGCGCGATCCGCAGCGCACGGCGGCACTGTTCGGCGACGCGATCACGCGCGAAGGCGGCTTCAGGGTCACACCCGAGGAATTTGCGCGCATCCCGTCCTTCGGCTTCGTCTCCGGCAGCAGCCGGCACGAAGAGCGCCTCGGCACCATCCGCGACACCTGGCGGCGCTTCGGCACGCTGATCGATACGCACACCGCCGATGGACTGAAAGTCGGGCGCGAACACCGTCGCGCCGGCGTACCGATGCTGGTGCTGGAAACCGCACTGCCGGCCAAGTTCGCAGAGACCATCCAGGAGGCGCTGGGCATCGAAGCGCCGCGTCCCGCCGCGATGGTGGGCATCGAGAACCTGCCCAAGCGCTGCACGGTGCTGCCGCCCGACGTGCAGGCGGTGAAGCACTATATCCGCGAGCACGTGGCGGCATGACCGACCCCAGCAGCGCAAGGCCGCCGCTGTTGAGCCTGGACGAGGCGCTGCAGAGGCTGCATCGTGTGGCAATCACGCACGCCATCGCCGACACCGAGAGCGTGTCGACCTTCGATGCGCTGGGCCGGGTCCTGGCAGTCGAAGTTCGCTCTGGCCTGGACGTGCCGCCGGCCGACAACAGTTCAATGGACGGCTATGCGCTGCGTGCCGCCGAAGCCACTGCCCCTGGCACTGTGCTGCCGGTGTCGCAGCGCATAGCTGCAGGCGTCGTAGGCCAACCGCTGGCGCACGGCAGCGCGGCGCGCATCTTCACTGGCGCGCAGATCCCGCCAGGCGCCGACGCGGTGCTGATGCAGGAACAGTGCGAGGCCATCGCCGGAGAAGGCCTGGGCGATGTGCGCGTGTTGTCGGCGCCGAAGCCGGGTGAGTGGATTCGCCGCCGCGGCGAGGACGTGCGCCTGGGCGACGTGGTGCTGGCCAGGGGCACGCGGCTGACGCCTCAGGCTCTCGGCCTGGCGGCCAGCGTCGGCGCGGCCGCACTGAGTGTCGCGCGCCGACCGCGCGTCGCGCTGTTTTCCACCGGCGACGAATTGGTAATGCCGGGCGAGCCGCTGACACCCGGCGCGATCTACAACTCGAATCGCTACCTGCTGCGCGCGCTGCTGCAAGGCGCGGGTTGCGAGGTCAGCGATCTGGGCATCGTGCCCGACCAACTGCAGGCCACGCGCGAGGCGCTGCGCCAGGCGGCGGTGGGCCATGACCTGATCCTCACGTCGGGCGGTGTGTCGGTGGGCGAGGAAGACCACCTCAAGCCCGCCGTCACGGCAGAGGGACGGCTTGAACTCTGGCAGATCGCCATCAAGCCGGGCAAGCCGCTGGCCTTCGGCGAGGTGAAGCCCGGCGCGCTGTTCATCGGCCTGCCCGGCAACCCGGTGTCGAGTTTCGTCACCTTCTTGCTGTGCGTCGCGCCGGTGCTGAAGGCCCTGCAGGGGGCGGAGGCAAATCTGCCGGCCGGCCTGCCGTTGCGTGCCGACTTCGACTGGCCCAAGGCCGACAAGCGGCGCGAGTTCCTGCGCGTGCGTCTGAACGGGCAGGGCGGGCTGGATCTGTTCGGCAACCAGAGTTCGGGCGTGCTCACCTCCACCGTCTGGGCCGACGGGTTGGTCGACAACCCGCCTGGGCAGGCGGTGAAGCGAGGTGATACGGTACGCTTCGTGCCCCTCTCCGAATTGATCGCGCGATGAAGGTCCAGGTTCGCTATTTCGCTGCGCTGCGCGAGGCGCTCGGCGCCACCGAGGCCGTCGAGATGCCCAACGGCAGCACGCTGCACGGCTTGCGCGACATGCTGCAGCAGCGCAGCCCAACGCATGCGTCGGCGTTGGCGCGTCAGCGCGCGGTGCGCTGTGCGCTTGACCAGCAACTCTGCAGCGAAGACGCGGTACTGTCCGACGGGTCCGAAGTGGCGTTTTTCCCGCCGGTGACAGGCGGTTGAACATGAGCGAACGGGTCAGCATCCGCCATGCCGATTTCGACCTGTCGGCCGAAGTCGCGGCGCTGCGCGCGGGCGATGGCGGTGTCGGCGCGGTCGCCACCTTCATCGGCACGGTGCGCGAGCGCAGCGATGGCCAGGCCATCGAGCGCATGGAACTGGAGCACTACCCCGGCATGACCGAAACGGCCATCGAAGCCATGATCGACGACGCGCTGGCGCGCTTCGACATTCGCGCGGCGAGGGTCGTGCACCGTGTTGGTGTGCTCGAGGCGGGCGATCAGATCGTGCTGGTGGCGGTGAGTTCGGCGCATCGGGGCCCGGCCTTCCTGGCCTGCGAGTTCCTGATGGACTACCTGAAGACGCAGGCACCCTTCTGGAAGAAGGAAGGCACGGCCGAGGGTGCGCGCTGGGTCGATGCGCGCGCCAGCGACGACGCGGCGCTCGAGCGCTGGGGCATCGAGTCCGAAAACGCCGGATGAGCGGCGTTCTGCCCTGGGTCACGGTGTTGGCGGTGGCCCTGGGTGCCGGCATCGGCGCGGTGCTGCGCTGGGCCGCCGCCGGATGGCTGAACCCGTTGTGGGCGGGGTTCCCGCTGGGCACCCTGGCCGTCAACTGCGCAGGAGGCTTCATGATCGGCGTGGCATTGATCGGCTTCGAGCACTGGCCCCATGCGCTGCCCCGTGCCTTCTTCATCACCGGCTTTCTCGGCGGCTTGACTACCTTCTCTGCCTTTTCCGGCGAGTCCCTCGAATTGCTGGAGCGCGGGCGGGTGCTGATGTCGCTGCTTCACGCCTCGGCCCACGTCTTCGGCGCGCTCGCCTGCACCGCCTTGGGTTACGCGTTGGCGCGCGTCGTGCTGCGAGGCTGATCGGGCATGCAGCATCGATCGGATGACAATGGCTTGTCGGCACAGGCGCTGCGCGCTGCGCTCGGCCGTTTCGCCACGGGCGTGACCATCATCGGCTGCCGGGCCGCCGACGGTAGCCTGGTCGGGTTGACCGCGAATTCCTTCAACTCACTGTCGCTGCAGCCGCCGCTGGTGCTGTGGTCCTTGCGCGATGTCAGCCCCAATCTCGAGGCCTTCCTTGGGGCCTCGCATTTCAGCGTGAATGTGCTTGCCGAGAACCAGGTGGAGCTTTCGCGCCGCTTTGCTTCGCTGCTGGAAGACAAGTTCGCCGAGGGCCTGTGGTCGGTCGGCCTGGGCGGCGCACCGATACTGGCGGGCTGTGCAGCGGTGTTCGAATGCGAGAAGGTGTCGTCCCAGGTCGCCGGCGATCATGTGCTGTTCATCGGACAGGTGGTGAGGGCCAGCGAATCCGACGTCACGCCGTTGATCTTCCAGTCCGGGCACTACCGCATGTTGGGCGAGATACTCTGAGGCGTGGATTGCTCGCGCAAGGAACATGAGATGAGCATGCCTTCCGACACCCCGAAGACATCGAGCTATCAGCCACCGTCCATCGCGGGCAACGCCGAGGCGCTGAGCCCACGCCAGCGCGAATGGGTCGGTGTCGCCGAGGAACTGGGTCGCACGCGTTTCGCACCGCGCGCCGCCTTGCATGACCGCGAGGCCAGTTTCCCGATGGAAAACTTCGACGATCTGCGCCAGGCGGGCCTGCTCGCGTTGTGCGTGCCGGAAGCGAACGGCGGATTGGACGGGGACTTCGCGTCCTATGCCTTGGTCGTGGCCGAACTGGGGCGGCACTGCGGCGCCACGGCTTTGTCCTTCAACATGCATGCGTCGGCCTGCATGGGCGCGGGTTTCATTGCCGATGCCCTGGACATGAGTGCGGCTCAGCGCCGCGAGCATGAGCGCCATCGTGCCGAGCATTTCGAGCATATCGTGCGCGACGGCAAGCTGTATGCGCAGCCTTTTTCCGAAGGCGGCGCCGCAGCCGCTGGCAAGGCGGCTTGGTCGACGTTGGCGCAGAAGGTGGATGGCGGCTACATCATCAACGGCCGCAAGATCTTTGCGTCGTTGTCGGGTTCAGCCGACTTCTATGGCGTGCTGTGCACGCTCGACAAACCCGGTGCCACGCAGCGCGACACGCTGTACCTCGCGGTACCTGCCGATGCGCCGGGCCTGAGCATCGCCGGTGAGTGGGACCCGCTGGGCATGCGTGGCACCGTCAGCCGCAACCTGCTGCTGCACGACGTGTTTGTGCCGGACGGTGCGCGGCTGCTGCCCGAAGGGCTTTACCACCAGGCGAGCAAGCGCTATCCGTACATGTTCGCCACGCTGTCACCCACCTACATGGGCATTGCCCAGGCGGCCTTCGACTTCACCGTGATGTACCTGCGCGCCGAACTGCCCGGCATGACGCCGGTGAAGCGCCGCATGTACCCGACCAAGCAGGCGGCGGTGGCCGAGATGCGCATCAAGCTCGAGCAGACACGTGCGCTGTTCCTGCAAAGCGTGCGCGAGGCGCGTTTCGACCCCGACGAAGGCGCCCGGCAACGGCTGTACGCGGCGCACTTCACGGTGATGGAGAACGCCAACGCCATCTGCACGCTGGCCTTGCGCACCTGTGGCGGGCAGGCAATGCTCAGGTCTTTGCCGCTGGAGAGGCTGTACCGCGATTCGCGTTGTGGCTCGCTGATGCTGCCCTGGACGGCCGAGCTGTGCATGGACCGGCTGGGCCGGGAGTGCCTGTACGACGACGCCGAGCGCGACGAGTTCATCGAATAGCCGCGCTGTCGTCGTCGGCTGTTTGTCGGGCCGCCCCCTCCTTGGTCAGGTGTGCAAAGCCCTGGTGGGCACTTCGATTTGCACAAACGCGTCCACAGTGGCGTGCCACAGGAGAGAACCATCCTTCGTCCGCAATCGTTCCCTGCCCCGCTGCTGTGCTGCGAGTCTGTGCCGCCGCCAGCCCGCTCGCCGGCCTGGCCGCCGGCGCCACGGCCCAGGAAATCGGCGGCGGCGGCAAGGGCGCCGTCACCGGCGCGGCTGGCGGCGTCAGCGCCGAGGGTGCCAACAGTGCGCTCGAGCGCTGCGACCAGACGCTGGGCACCATCGGCGTGATCGAGGATCAGGCTGCGCCCTGGTAGGCGACGCTGCGCACCTATCAGCTCGGCTCGACCGTGCCGGTGCTGCGCATGATGATCCAGCAGTCGAACTGCTTCGTCGTCGTGAAGCGCGGTGCCTCGATGCAGAACATGCAGATGGAGCGCGCGCTGCAGCAGTCCGGCGAGATGCGCGGCGGCAGCAACTTCGGCGCCGGCCAGATGGTGGCCGCCGACGACACCATGAGCCCGAGCATCCAGTTCAGCCAGAACACCGGGGGCCTGGGCGGCGCGCTGGGCGGGCTGTCGCGCAGCCTGGGCGTGCTCGGCGCCCTTGCTGGCGGCATCAAGACCAACGAGGCCTCGACCACACTGCTGATGATCGACAACCGCTCCGGCGTGCAACTGGCCGCGGCCGAGGGCAGCGCCAAGGATGTCGATTTCGCGCTCTTCGGCGGGGCCTACGGCTGGGCGGCCGGCGGCGCCGCAGGCGGCTACAGCAAGACGCCCGAGGGCAAGATCATCATCGCCGCGTTCACCGACAGCTACAACCAACTGGTCAAGGTGGTGCGCAACTACAGGGCGCAGACCGTGAAGGGTGGGCTGGGCACCGGTGGCGCACTGGGCGTACAGGGCGGCTCGACGCCGGCGTCCAAGCAGTAGGTGCCTTTCGGCTGAGCAGCGCCGCCGGTGCGACCGGCGGCTCGGAAGAGAAGCAGCGCGGCAGGTTCCAGGCGGCGCTGGCCAGCGCCTGCTCGAACAGCCGTAGCAGCGCGGCTTGCAGTTCCGCGTTCATCTGCAGCCCGCACCGCGGGTGGGTCTTCATCTCGATCTCGGCGGCCAGCAGGGGCTGTTCGCACAGTGGCTGGCTCGACTGCTCGGAATGGAACCGCTGCATGAAATCGGCATTCGGCAGCGTCCGCTGGCGTGCCGATTCGGCCAACATCGCCGATGCCTCGGGCAAGACCGTTGAGCTCGGCGCGACCTTGGCCAGCGCCAACTGGTCGCTCAAGTTCTGAAAGGGCGGCCACGGGCGCAGCATCATGCGCCGCGTCATCCATTTGGCATAGACCTCACCCGATCGGGTGCGCACCTGCATCAGCAACCGGTCGGGCAGCGGCTTGTACTTGATCTGGGTCTGGTGGACAGCGCTGTGTCGATTGCAGGAAGCGGGCCTGCCTTGAAAAAGCGTCCGACCGCCCAAGATGACCTTGAAGCCAAAGGAGTCTTTCCATGCGTCTCGACAAACTGACCACCGCGTTCCAGCAGGCCTTGGCCGATGCCCAAAGCCTGGCGGTCGCGCGCGATAACCCGTATATCGAACCGGCCCACCTGTTGGCGGCGATGCTCGACCAGGCCGACGGGCCGAAGGCCCTGCTCGACCGCGCCGGTGCCAACACCGCCGCGCTGAAAGGCGCAATGGACAGCCTGATCAGCGGCTTGCCGAGCGTGCAGGGTGGCCAGGTGCAGCCCGGACGCGACTTGGTACAACTGCTGCAGGCGGCCGAAAAGGAGGCCGGCAAGCGCGGCGATCAGTTCATCGCCAGCGAAATGTTCCTGCTGGCGCTGGCCGATGCCAAGAGCGACATCGGCGGCGTGGTGCGCGGCCACGGCCTGACGCGCAAGGCGCTGGAAGCGGCGGTGCAGGCCGTGCGCGGCGGACAGACGGTCGATTCGGCCGAGGCCGAAGGCCAGCGCGAGGCGCTGAAGAAATACACGCTCGACCTGACCGAACGTGCGCGCAGCGGCAAGCTCGACCCGGTGATCGGCCGCGACGATGAAATTCGCCGCTCGATCCAGGTGCTGCAGCGGCGCACCAAGAACAACCCGGTGCTGATCGGTGAGCCGGGCGTGGGCAAAACCGCCATCGTCGAAGGCCTGGCGCAGCGCATCGTCAATGGCGAGGTGCCTGAGACGCTGCGTGACAAGCGCGTGCTGTCTCTGGACATGGCGGGCCTGCTGGCGGGTGCCAAGTACCGGGGCGAGTTCGAGGAGCGGCTGAAGGCGGTTCTGAAGGAAGTCTCGGCCGACGAAGGCCGCATCATCCTGTTCATCGACGAGTTGCACACCATGGTCGGTGCGGGCAAGGCCGAAGGCGCGATCGATGCCGGAAACATGCTCAAGCCCGCGTTGGCGCGCGGCGAACTGCACTGCATCGGCGCGACCACGCTCGACGAGTACCGCAAGTACGTCGAGAAGGACGCGGCACTGGAGCGGCGCTTCCAAAAGGTGCTGGTCAACGAGCCGAGCGTCGAGGACACGGTGGCCATCCTGCGCGGCCTGCAGGACAAGTACGAGGTGCACCACGGCGTGGAGATCACCGACCCGGCGATCGTCGCTGCCGCGGAGTTGAGCCACCGCTACATCACCGATCGCTTCCTGCCCGACAAGGCGATCGACCTGATCGACGAGGCGGCGGCCAAGATCAAGATAGAGATCGATTCCAAGCCCGAGGTCATGGACAAACTCGACCGGCGGCTGATCCAGCTGAAGATCGAGCGCGAGGCCGTCAAGAAGGAGAAGGACGAGGCTTCGCAGAAGCGCCTGGGCCTGATCGAGGTCGAGATCGCCAAGCTCGAGCGCGAGTACGCCGACCTGGACGAGTTGTGGAAGGCCGAGAAGGCCACTGCGCAAGGCTCGGCGCATGTCAAGGAAGAGATCGAGCAGATCAAGTTCCAGATCGAGGAGCTGAAGCGCAAGGGCGACTTCAACAAGGTCGCCGAGCTGCAGTACGGCAAGCTTCCCGAGCTGGAGAAGACGCTGAAGGAAGCGCAGGCCAAGGAATCGGGCAAGGCCAAGGGCGCCAAGGAAGGCAAGGGCCCGCAGCTGCTGCGCACGATGGTCGGCGCCGAGGAGATCGCCGAGGTGGTGTCGCGCGCCACCGGCATTCCCGTGTCCAAGCTGATGCAGGGCGAGCGCGACAAGCTGCTGCAGATGGAAGCCAAGCTGCACGAGCGTGTGGTCGGCCAGGACGAAGCCATCGTTGCGGTAGCCGACGCCATTCGCCGCTCGCGTGCCGGGCTGTCCGACCCGAACCGGCCGACCGGCTCGTTCCTGTTCCTCGGGCCCACCGGCGTGGGCAAGACCGAACTGTGCAAGGCGCTGGCCGGCTTCCTTTTCGACAGCGAGGAGCACATGATCCGCGTCGACATGAGCGAGTTCATGGAGAAGCATTCGGTCAGCCGCCTGATCGGCGCACCGCCGGGCTACATCGGCTACGACGAGGGCGGTGCGTTGACCGAAGCCGTGCGGCGCAAGCCCTACTGCGTGCTGCTGCTCGACGAGGTCGAGAAGGCCCACCCGGACGTGTTCAACGTGCTGCTGCAGGTGCTGGACGATGGCCGCCTGACCGACGGCCAGGGCCGCACCGTGGACTTCAAGAACGCGGTCATCGTGATGACCAGCAACTTGGGTTCGCACATGATCATGCAGATGGCGGGGCAGGATACCGAGTTGATTCGCGAGGCGGTGATGGTCGAGGTGAAGGGGCACTTCCGGCCCGAGTTCCTGAACCGCATCGACGAGACGGTGGTGTTCCACGCACTCGACCGCGACAACATCGCGGCCATCGCGAAGATCCAGCTCAAGGTGCTCGAAGGGCGGCTCGAGAAGCTGGAGATGAAGCTCGACGTGTCAGCGGCGGCACTGGCCGAACTGGCCAAGGTCGGCTTCGACCCGGTGTTCGGTGCACGGCCGCTGAAGCGGGCGATTCAGCACCGCATCGAGAACCCGGTGTCCAAGCTGATCCTGCAGGGGAAGTTCGGACCGAAGGACGTGATCCCGGTGAACCTCGAGAACGGCGAGTTCTCGTTCGAGCGGGTGGTGCACTGACGAACCTGGGCGGTGCGGTGCAGCCCGGCCGCTGGTATCGCGTCGGGGCTTTCGCCAGCCACGCGGTACCTTCCGCGTGTGGCATGTGCCGGCTCAGTGCACGCTGCCCAGCAGTTCGGTGTCGATCTGCTGCAACTGCTGACGCGTTAGCGCGATGTTGCCGTGGGCGCGCTCGATCACCAGATGCAGCGCCACGCGCGGCTTGCCCGGCATTGGCCGGATGAGCAGCAGATGCTCTGGCAACGTGATTACCGCGTCGGGGTTTGCGCTCTCGAGGCCGAGCACGTTGGCCGTGTCGGTCATCACCGCATGCAGCATCGCGCCCTTGGTAGCCAGCCGTTCAGCCAAGCGCTGTGTGACTGAATGCGCCAGCGAGCGCTGCAGGTCGACGTCGAACACGCAGCATTGCGTCACACCCTTGATGGCCGCGCAGCGTCGCGCATAGTCGTTCCACAGCGCTTCGCTGTTCGGTGTTTGCGCCAGTGCACCTTGATGGCTGGTGCTCGGCATCGGGTTCAACTCGAGCGATTGCGTCGGCGCATAGGACCCTGCGCTGGGCGGCGGAGCGAAAGCTTGGCTGCGTGTCGCCTGCACCGGCGTTGCCGCGCGGACCGGCGCCGCCGTGGTGCCGTTCTGATTCAGGCGGTTCCAGGCGCCGCTGATGAAGGACCAGGCATCTGTCGGCCGTCCCACCTGCGGCGTGGTGCGCACCATCACGCCGCTGTTGCCGGCCATCGCTGCGGCCTGCGCCGGCAGCGTGCCGGCCGAGGCCAGTGGCACCAGCAGCATCTGCCGGTTCGGCCATGGTCCCTTGGCCATGGCATCGCGCAGCGGCTGCAGGCTGCTGCCCAGAGCGTGGGCTGGCAGTTCGCCGACCATGATCACGCCCAGCCGGCTGTGCGCCAGCAGCACCTGAGCCAGTTGGTGGCGGGTCTGTGTGTCGCCATCGATCTGCGTGGTGTAGACACGCAGGTTGCGACCGGGCCGCAAAGGCAGTTCAACGAATTGCAGCGTGGCCAGTGCCACGCCATATCCCTGCCGCCGAATGACCAGCTGTTGCACCTTGCGCGACGCCGCTTTCGCCACGGCACCGAGCAGCCGCGTTGAGGACGCCGTGCCGATGTCGTGGATCGCGATGAAGTCGGGCGCGAGCTGCGCGAACTGCTGCAGCATCGCCTCGGCGGGCTGGCACACCACGAACAGCTCGAGCTGGTCGTCGGCGATGCGCCTGCCGATGTCGGCGCTGGCGTTGCCAAGGTAGACGTCCGTGTCGCCGACGATTTGCGTGGCCGGTGAGAGCAGTTCGGCGTCGTCACGGACCCTGCGTGTGTCCGCAGAGGCATCGGCGGTGGCGCCATGAAGGCGGCGGTCTTGCAGGGTGTCTGACATCGCGGGGCCCGGTGGGTCGCGGCAGCGTCGGCAGCCGCGGTTGAATGGCGCTTGCAGTGACGCCGCCGAGTTTAAGGCGCGGCCGGCAGCCTGGGTGTGCGATCGGCCACAACGATCCGTTGCCGGCGTGCATCTGTTGGCGAACGCGGCGCTCTTTAGAATGGCCGTTCCGAGGCTTCGCAACCCGACCCATGGCACAAGGCTCATCGCGCGCGAACGCGCTTCCCGTGGTCGTGGTCGGCGCCGGATTGGCCGGCCTGGCTGTGGCGCTGCAGGTGGCGCAGGACCGTCCGGTGGTGGTGTTGGCCAAGCGCCGGCTCGACGAGGGCGCCACCTCGTGGGCGCAGGGTGGCATCGTCGGCGTGCTCGGTGACGACGACAGCGTCGAATCGCATGTGCGCGACACCCAGGATGCCGGCGCCGGCCTGGTCGACGAGCACACCGCGCGTTTCATTGCCGAGCGCAGTGCGATGGCCGTGGCCTGGCTGGTGAAGCAGGGAGTGCCTTTTTCGATGGACCCGGAGGGGCCGCTGGGCCTGCACCTGACGCGCGAAGGTGGCCATGCGGTGCGGCGCATTGCGCATGCTGCCGATGCCACCGGCCGTGCCATCCACGAAGCGCTGCTGGACAAGGCGCGTGCCCATCCGAACATCAGCCTGCGCGAGCGCTGGATGGCGGTGGACCTGATCACCACGCGGCTGCTGCACCACGACGCCGGCAACGAGGTGCCGCGTTGCCACGGCGTGTACGCGCTGGACATGGATCGCCAGCGCGTGGAGACGCTGCACGCCTCGGCGGTGGTGCTGGCCACGGGCGGCGTCGGCAAGGTCTACCGCTACACCAGCAACCCCGACACCGCCACCGGCGATGGCATCGCCATGGCCTGGCGTGCGGGGTGCCGCGTCGGCAACATGGAGTTCATCCAGTTCCACCCCACCTGCCTGTACCACCCGCAAGAGCGCAGCTTCCTCATCACCGAGGCGCTGCGCGGCGAGGGTGCCTTGCTCAGGCTGCCTAACCTGGAGGGTGACGCCGGGCGCTTCATGCCGCAGCACGATGCACGCGCTGAACTGGCGCCGCGCGACATCGTCGCCCGCGCCATCGACTTCGAGATGAAGAAGCATGGCCTGGACCATGTGTGGCTCGATGCCACGCACCTGGGTGAGAGCTTCCTGAAATCGCATTTCCCGACGATCCATGCACGTTGCCTGCAACTCGGCATCGACATTGCAAGAGCACCAATTCCGGTGGTGCCGGCTGCGCACTACACCTGCGGCGGCGTGGTCACCGATCTGGACGGCCGCACCGATCTGGTCGGCCTCTACGCCGTGGGCGAGACCACTTACACCGGCCTGCATGGTGCCAACCGGCTGGCCAGCAACTCGTTGCTCGAATGCGTGGTGCTGGGCAGGAGCTGCGCCGAGCGCATCCTGCAGTCGGATGCCCAACCCTCGGCGGGTGTGCCCGACTGGGACGAAAGCCAGGTCGAGGACGCCGACGAGCAAGTGGTCATCGCGCACAACTGGGACGAACTGCGGCTGGTGATGTGGAACTATGTCGGCATCGTGCGCACCACGCGCCGGCTGGAGCGCGCGTTGCATCGCATCAAGCTGTTGAAGAGCGAGATCGATGAGTACTACGCGCATTTCCGCGTCACGCGTGACCTGCTCGAGCTGCGCAACCTGGTGGTATGTGCCGAACTGATCGTGCGTTCGGCGCTGACGCGCCACGAAAGCCGCGGCTTGCACTTCAGCCGTGATTTCCCGCAGCCCTTGCCGGTGAGCTTCCCGACCGTGCTGACGCGCCGCGCGCGCAGCGTGCAGCGCAAGGATTGAGGGCTTCAGCCCTCCACGCGCATCGAATAGTCGATGGCGCGCAGGTCCTTCGTCAGACTGCCGATGGAGATGCGGTCGACACCGGTGGCGGCAATTTCGCGCAGCCGATCCAGGGTCACGCCGCCGGACACCTCGAGCAGCGCAAGGCCGGCTGAAAGATCGACGGCCCTGGCCACATCGGCAAGATTGAAGTTGTCGAGCAGCACGCTGCGGGCGCCCGCCTCCAGTGCCTGCTGCAACTGAGCGAGGTTCTCCACCTCGATCTGGATGTCCACGCCGGCGTTCAGCGCCAGCGCCTGGCGCATGGCTGCGGCTACACCGCCGGCGGCGGCGATGTGGTTTTCCTTGATCAGGATGCCGTGCCACAGCGCAAGACGCTGGTTGCTTCCCCCGCCGACACGCACCGCATACTTCTGCGCCAGTCGCAGGCCGGGGATCGTCTTGCGTGTGTCGAGGACGGCGCAGCCCTTCGGGTTGGGCGACACACCTTCGATGGCGCGCACATGGCGCCGCGTGGCCGTGGCGGTGGCGCCGAGCAGTTGCAGGAAGTTCAGCGCCGGCCGCTCGGCCGAGAGCAGTGCACGGCCATCGGCCTGGATGCGGCAGACGATGCTGTCGGCCGGCATGTCATCTCCTTCACCGAAGTGCCATTCGACTCTCGCACCTGCATCCAGCGCCAGCAGCACGCCGTCGAACCAATCGCGGCCGCACAGCACGGCGTCCTCGCGCACGCGCACCGTCGCGCGCACCGGACGGCCTTCGGGCACGAGCAGTGCCGTCCAGTCACCGGTACCCAGGTCTTCGAGCAACGCGTCGCGGATGTTGCGCGCGCGTGCCTGTGCCAGGGTCTCGTTGGCCGCGAACTTCATGCCACGCCTATGTCCGGCACGAAGCCGCGCTGCGGCTGCGCCACGCTGTCCGGATGGCGCGCCACGAAGTCGAGCATGCGTTCGATGCAGCCGAGTGCGCGGCGGCGCACCGCTTCGTCGACCTCGATCGCGCCGCTGCCTTGTTCCAGGCAGGCGACGACGCCTTGCAGCGCATTCATCGCCATCCACGGGCAGTGCGCGCAGCTCTTGCAGGTGGCGCTGTTGCCGGCCGTGGGCGCCTCGAGCAGCAGCTTGTCCGGTGCCAGCTGGCGCATGCGGTGCATCAGCCCGTTGTCGGTGGCGATGATGTATTCCGGCGCGTCGCCATCGGTCACCGCCTTCAGCAGTTGCGTGGTCGAGCCGACCACATGCGCCTGGCGCACGACGCCTTCGGGCGACTCCGGGTGAACCAGCACCATGGCCTGCGGATGCGCTTCGCGCAGCAGTTTCAGCTCGAGCGCCTTGAACTCGTCGTGCACCATGCACTCGCCCTGCCACAGCAGCATGTCGGCGCCGGTGTGCTCCTGGATGTAGCGGCCCAGGTGGCGGTCGGGCGCCCACAGGATCTTCTCGCCTTGTTCCTTCAGGTGGTTGACGATGGCCAGCGCGCAGGAACTCGTGACCATCCAGTCGGCGCGCGCCTTCACCGCAGCGCTGGTATTGGCATAGACCACCACCTTGCGATCGGGGTGCGCGTCGCAGAAGGCACCGAAGGCATCGGCCGGGCAGCCCAGGTCGAGCGAGCAGGTGGCCTCCAGGTCGGGCATCAGCACACGCTTTTGCGGCGACAGGATCTTCGCGCTTTCACCCATGAAGCGCACACCAGCCACGACCAGCGTCTTCGCCGGATGGTCGCGGCCGAAGCGCGCCATTTCGAGCGAATCGGCAACACAGCCGCCGGTCTGCTGGGCAAGGTCCTGCAGGTCGCCGTCGACGTAGTAGTGCGCCACCAGCACCGCGTCCTGCGACTTCAGCAGCGCGGCAGCACGGGCCATGTGCGCGGTGCGCTGCGCCTCGCTCAGCGGCTCGGGCACCTTGGCCCAGGCATGGGCGGTGCACGAGGCGCCGCTCGCGTCCTGGCGGGTGAAGTCGTACAGCACGGCACTCATGGTGGCTCCAATGACTTTGAGATCGTAGCCCACGCCGAAATATCAAGTGACGCGTGCGCGACGCGGGCCCGCCTCGCTTCGCGGACAATCTCCGGCGCGCTTCGGCGTCTTGCGATCCTGCCCTGCCCATGAGTTCATCGACCTTGCCTCTGCCCAATCTGCGCCAGGACGCCACCGTCATCGGGCTGGTCGGGTTGGCGCATTGCATCAGCCACTTCAGCCAGTTGTTGCTGGCGCCGCTGTTTCCGTGGCTGAAGGAGGCCTTCGATGTCAGCTATGCGCAGCTGGGCTTCCTGCTGACGATCTTCTTTGTCGTCTCGTGCGCCGTGCAGGCGCTGTCGGGTTTCTGGGTCGACCGCTATGGCCCGCGGCCGATCCTGTTTGCCGGGCTGGGGCTGCTGGGCGTGGCCGCACTGGGTTACGCCGCCAGCACCAGCTACTGGATGCTGGCCTTCTTTTCGGTGGTGGCCGGTACCGGCAACGGCGTGTTCCATCCGGTGGACTACAGCCTGCTGAACCGCAAGGTGGCCAAGCAGCGCCTGGGCCATGCCTACAGCGTGCACGGCATCACCGGCAGCCTGGGCTGGGCGCTGGCGCCGGCGTTGCTGGTGCCCATCACGCTGGCCGCTTCCTGGCGCGTGGCGCTGGTTTGCGCTGCGCTGCTGGCCTTTGCGGTGCTCGCCGTGCTGTGGTTCAACCGCGCGGAGTTGAGCTTGCCCCGTGCCACGCCACCGGCGCATGACCCGGCATCCACCGCGCCCGCAGAGGGGCCGCTGGACTTCCTGAAGATCCCGGCGGTTTGGATGTGCTTTTCGTTCTTCTTCTTCTATGCCGGTGCGTTGTCGATCGTGCAAAGCTTCGCGCCCGAATCGGCGCGATTGCTGCACGACGTGCCGGTGCACCTGGCGGCGATCTGCCTGACGGTGTACATGGTCTGCGCGGCAGGCGGCATGGTCGTGGGCGGCTTCCTGGCGTCCGACCCAGACCGCTGCGAGCGCATCGTCGGCGTGGCCTTCGCCCTGGCGGCCGGCTTCGCGCTGCTGCTCGGCTTCAGCGATGTGCCTGGTTGGTCGGTGCCGGTGTTGTTCGGCGCGATGGGCTTTGCCGCCGGGCTGGCCGGCCCGTCGCGCGACTTGCTGGTCAAGGCCTCGGCGCCGGACAACGCCACTGGGCGTGTCTACGGCGTGGTCTACGCCGGGCTGGACATCGGCCAGGCGGTGGTGCCGCTGGTCATCGGCACGTTGATGGACCATGGCGCCTATCGCAGCGTATGGCTGGCGCTGGCCGTGCTGCAGGGGGTGCTGATCGTCAACGCCTTCAACGTGCGCAAGGCGCGGCGCACGGCACTGACACCGGTGGCCGCTTGAGCGGCTACACGCAGCGGCGATGCCGCTGGGTGCAGGTGTCCAGCACTTCAGCGCCGTCGCGTTGCCACCAGTTGCGCGAGGAGAAGATCTCCACTTCGCTGTAGCCCGCGAAACCCTGCGCTTCGACTGCGGCGCGGATGCGCGGAATGTCGATCACGCCGTCGCCCATCATGCCGCGGTCCTCGAGCAGGTCGGTGGTCGGCGTGAGCCAGTCGCAGACATGGAAGGCGAGCAGTCTTTCGCGCCCGGCGCGTTCGATCATCGCCAGCAGCTTCGGGTCCCACCAGACGTGATACACGTCGACCGCCACGCCGAGCGCGCCGCTGCGCTGCGGGTCGAGCAGGTCGCAGACATCCAATGCCTGTTCCAGCGTGTTGATGCAGGCACGGTCGGCCGCGTACATCGGGTGCAGCGGCTCGATCGCCAGCGGCATCGCGCGTTCGCGCGCATCATGCAGCAGCGCGGCGATGCCTTCGTTGACCTGTTCGCGCGCTGCGGCGATGTCGCGGTGTGCCGCCTTGCCGGCCAGCGCACCGGGCAGTCCGCCGACCACCAGCACCAGGCAGGGCGCACCCAGCGTGCAGGCTTCGTCGAGCGCGCGGCGGTTGTCGTCGCGTACCGCCTGGCGGCTGGCGGCGTCGGTGTAGGTGAACATGCCGCCGCGGCAGTAGCCCGAAAGCTCGAGCCCGTGCGCCTTCAGTTTCGCGGCGGTGGCCGACAGGCCGGAAGCGGCAACCTGGTCGCGCCAGGGCGCCACCGCGCGGATGCCGCGTTCGGCGCAGGCGTCCAGGATGTCGAGCAAAGGCCAATCCTTGCCACGCTGCCTGCGCACCGTGGCGGTATTGATCGACAGCCAGCGATGGTCCTGCGAGAAATCGCGCATCGGCGTTTCAGTCCTCGACACCGTGCAGGGCGAGCAGCGTCTTCATGCGCCGGAGTGCCAGATCGGGCTGTTCGATCAGCCCGGCCGCGTCGGCAAGGCGGAACAACTCCGCCAGATGTGGCAGTGAGCGGGTGCTCTGCTGCCCGCCGACCATGACGAAATGGTCCTGGTGGCCGTTGATCCAGGCCATGAAGACCACGCCGGTCTTGTAGAAGCGTGTCGGCGCCTTGAAGATGTGGCGCGACAGCGGCACCGTCGGCGACAGGATGGCGTGAAAGCGCGCTTCGTCCCCATTTGCCAGCGCGGCCAGCGCGGCGCTGGCCGCAGGCGCGATCGCGTCGAAGATGCCGAGCAGCGCGTCGCTGTGCTGCTGCGTCGGCGAGTCACCGACACCGTCGCCGGCAATCAACTCGGCATAGTTGAAGTCGTCGCCGGTGTACATGCGCACATGCGCCGGCAGGCGCCGGCGCATGGCGATTTCCTTGTCCTTGTCGAGCAGCGAGATCTTGATGCCGTCGACCTTGTCGGCATGCGCTTCGATGATGCCCAGCGCGGTGTTCATCGCCGTGTCGATGTCATCGCTGCCCCAGTAACCCTTCAGGGCAGGGTCGAACATGTCGCCCAGCCAGTGCAGGATCACCGGCTCACGCGCTTGGCTCAATACGCGCTGATAGACGCGCTCGTAGTCGGCGGGTGAGCGCGCCACGCGCGCCAATGCCCGGCTGGCCATGACGATCAGCTTGCCGCCAAGCTTCTCGATGGCTGCCATCTGCGTTTCATAGGCGCGGATGATGTCGTCGACGGTCTTCGCATTCTCCGGCGCCAGGTGGTCGGTACCGCAGCCGCTGGCCAGGAAGGCACCAGGTACCTCGTGTGAGGCCTCGATCGAGCGCCGAATCAGTTCCAGCGAGGTCGGCCAGTCCAGGCCCATGCCGCGCTGCGCGGTGTCCATCGCCTCGGCCACGCCCAGGCCCATGCCCCAGAGGCGTCGGCGATAGGCGATGGTCGCGTCCCAGTCGATCGCGCATTGCAGCCAGGGGTCGATGTCGGCGCGCGCGTCAGCCACCACGTGCGCGGCCGAGTAGGCGACGCGGTTCAGCTTCGTGCCGGCTGACGCGGGTATGAATGCTCCGCGTCCGCGCAGCGTGTATGGCTGCAGCGAGCCATCGGCGCAGGGCAGGGTGATCTTCATTGCGGCACTCACAGCACGAGCGCCGGTACGTCGACCCAACGCCTTTCCTTCCAACTCTGCAACGCGGATTCGACCAACTGCACGCCCTTGGCACCCTCGGGCAGCGTCCAGCGATAGGGCGCATCCTCGACGACGTGGCGAATGAAGGCTTCCCACTGGATCTTGAAGCCGTTGTCGTAGGCTTCTGTGTCGGGCACCTCCTGCCACTGTGCGAAGAAGTTCATCGACTGCTTGACGTCCGGGTTCCACACCGGGCGCGGCGTGGTCACGCGCGATTGGGCGCGGCATTCCTGCAGGCCGGCCACCGCCGAGCCATGCGTGCCGTCGACATGAAAGGTCACCAGGTCGTCGCGCCGAACTCGGGTTGTCCATGAACTGTTGATCTGCGCCACCACTACTTCACCTTGCGGGCCCTTGAGCTGGAAGGTGGCATAGGCGGCATCGTCGGCAGTGGCGGCATAGGGCTGACCGGCTTCGTCCCAGCGCCGCGGGATATGCGTCGCGCCCAGGCAGCTCACCGATTGCACTTCGCCGAACAGGTTGTCCAGCACATAGCGCCAATGGCACACCATGTCGAGGATGATGCCGCCGCCGTCCTCGGCTCGGTAGTTCCAACTCGGCCGCTGGATCGGCTGCAGGTCGCCTTCGAAGACCCAATAGCCGAACTCGATGCGCACGCTGAGGATGCGGCCGAAGAAACCGGCACGCTTGAGCATGTCCAGCTTGCGCAGCCCCGGCAGGAACAGCTTGTCCTGCACCGCGCCGTGCTTCAGCCCCGAGGCCTGCGCCAGCCGCGCGATCTCGACCGCTTCGTTCAGGTTGGTGGCGATCGGCTTCTCACAATACACGTGCTTGCCGGCACGCAGCGCCTTGGCCAGCAGCGTCGGGCGCATCTGCGTGGTGCCGGCGTCGAAGAAGACCGTGTCGTCGCGGCTTTCCAGCGCGGCATCGAGGTTCGTGCCCCAGCGATTGATGCCGTGTTCACGTGCCAGCGCTTCGACCTTCTCGGCGTTGCGGCCGATCAGCACCGGCTCGGGCATGACGCGCTGGCCGTTTGCCAAGGTGACGCCGCCCTGGTTACGGATCGCCACGATCGAGCGGATCAGGTGCTGGTTCATGCCCATGCGACCGGTCACGCCGTGCATGATGATGCCGAGGGGTTGAGTGCTCATGTGCTTGGACTCGATGGGTGGGAATGCGGCCGTATCAGCTGATGCGCAGCGTCAGTGCGGTGTCGTAGGGCAGCGCCGGGTGCTCGAAAAAGGTGTGCGCGTTGACATAGTGCAAGGCGCAGGCGCGCCGCCAGCGCTTCGACAGGTTCGCCGCCGACTGGTGAAAGGTGTTGCCGTGGTGGAAGGACACGCCACCGCGTTTCACCGGCGCCGGGGTCATCGGCTGACGTGCCAGCAGTGCGCCCGGCAGCTGCAGGTTGTAGGGTTCACCGGGCGGCGCCTCGTGCGGGTAGACCGGGCCGAGGTTCGAGCCCTCGCCGAAATACAGGCAACCGTTGTCCAGCGTGGCGTCGTCGAGCGCGATCCAGGCGGTGACCACGCCTTCTTCGTCGTTGGGGCCGAAGTAGAAGTTGTCCTGATGGGCCGGCTTGGGGCCACCGCCCTCGGGCGGCTTGAAGAAAACCTGGCTGAAGTACACCGAAACGCCCGGGCCGATGATCGATTCGACCCGTTCCACCAGGGCCGGCGTGCGTGCCAGCTCACGCACCACCGGCCGGTGGTGGTGCGGGTTGTCGAGCTTGCGCAGCACCTCGCCGGCCTTGACGCCGCCGTCGAGGTACCAGGCGCGTTGTTGCGGCTGAAGCTGCGCCAGGAAGGATTCGCCCCAATCCTGGATGTCGTCGATCAGGCACTGTGTGCGGCCAAGGTCGAACAAGCCCGGCACGGTCAGGTGACCGGTGTGGCGATAGACCGCCAGGTCGCCGTCGCTGAGTTGCATCGTGCCGCTGCTCCTGGCCCGCTTGCATGGGCCACCTGGCGCAGTGTAATCCCTAAACGGTGAATTGATGTCGAATCGCACGTTGGCACAGCCATGTCGGTCGAAGCAACTCCTGCAGGAGAACGGTCGATCGCCTTGACAGGCCAGAAAGCCGACAGGATACTGTGGCGAGCCCTGTATTAACTGAATCGATAACAACCGAGGAGCGAACGATGAACCGTGTCCCACTGACGACCGCCCTTGCACTCGGGCTGGGCTTGACGCTGGCCGCCGCCCCGGCGGCAGCCCAGGACTACCCGTGGAAGCCGAACAAGCCGATCACGATCATCGTGCCCTGGGGTGCCGGTGGTGCCACCGACCAGGTGACGCGGCTCACCGCTGCGGTGATCGAGGACGAACTGAAGCAGCGTGTCGTCGTCGTCAACCAGCCGGGCGCCTCGGGCGCGATCGGCAAGAAGAACGCCTGGGAGGCGCCGCGCGACGGCTATACCTGGACCGCAGGCGCGCCCAAGCAGCTGGGCACCTACAAACTGCTCGGCCAATGGGACACCTGGATCGACGACTGGACGCTGTACAACACGGTGACCAACGTGCCGCTGGTGTCGGTGAATCCGGACTCACCGTACAAGACCATGGCCGATTTCGTGGCCGCGATGAAGGCCGGCACGGTGACCATCGCCACCGCCGGCGCGGGCTCGTCGGGCCATGCCGCGGCCGAGGCGTTGAAGGCCGCAATCGGTGGCAACTACAAGCACGTCACCTACGACGGCGGCAACCCGGCGGTGGTGGCCACGGTGGCGGGCGAGGCGCAAGCGACCACCCAGCTGGCTTCGGAGCAGGCGGCGATGGTGCGCGGCAAGCGCCTGCGGCCACTGGCTGTGCTGTCGGACCAGGCGCTGGAGATCGAGGGCTACGGCAGGATCCCGCCGGTCACCGAGTTCGTTCCGCAGAAGCTGCCGATCCTGTCGACCACCTTCGGTATCTTCCTGCCGACGCAGGGCACTCCGCCGGAGGTGATCGAGACGCTGAACCGCATCTGGGCGACGAAGATCCCGAGCAACGCCAAGCTGAAGGCCTATGCGCTGGAAAAAGGTGCGCTGTTCACGCCAGGTGCAGGCCAGGCGGCACGCGACAAGGTCTGGCCCGAGATCCAGGCCGATGCGTGGTCGTTCTACGCCGCCGGGCGAGCCACCGTGTCGCCGGAGACCCTGAAGATTCCCAAGCCCTGAAGTCGCGACGCCGATACGCGTACCGCGCCGCGCGGCGCGTGCGCGGTTGCCGTGCCTGTTAGCGAAACGATCATGCCCGCCGATCGACGTGCCGACCTGTGGTTCGCCATCGTGCTGACGGCCGTGTCGGTGGTCGTGGTCGTCGAGTCCTGGCGCATGCCGCGCTTGGAAAACCTGGGCGTACATCCGATGAGTGCGCCGGGGCTGACACCGGGGCTGATCGGTCTGGTGCTGGCGGGCCTGGGCCTGCGGCTGCTGTGGCGCAGCTTGCGCGCGCGTGCTGAGTTGCCGGCAGCACCGGGGGAAGCGGCACCCGATGCGGCCTGGCCGCGCGCGCTGCTGGCGCTGACGCTGTGCATGGTCTATGCGCTGGGTTTGCTCGGCAGGCTGCCGTTCCTGTGGGCCACGGGCCTGTTCGTTTTCGCCTTCGTCGCGGCCTTCACCTTCGAGCGCGGCCGGGCAATGCGAGTGCTCGGCGGCGCACTGCTGATGGCGGTGGCCGTGGCGCTGAGCGTCAGCCTGCTGTTCGAGCAGTTGTTCCTGGTGCGCTTGCCATGATCCGCACCAAATCGCTCGCGCGGAGTTGCGCGGCAGTGGCGATGGAGCACGCTTGGAGGGCCTGAGCCAGTTCGCGCTCGCAATCCTGTCGATTGCCACGCCGGGCGGTCTGTTCAACGTCGCCTGGGCCACGCTGTTGGGCATCGCCGTGGGCATGATGCCCGGGCTGACGGCCACGCTGGGCGTGGCGCTGCTGACCACACTGACTTTCAGGCTCGACGCCGGCGACGCGATCCTGATCCTGATCTGCACCTATGTCGGTGCGATCTACGGCGGCAGCCGTTCGGCGATCCTGCTGAACATTCCGGGTACGCCGGCCAATGCCGCGTCCACCCTCGATGGCTTCCCGCTGGCACGCCAGGGCCGCGCCGGCGAGGCGATGGGCATCGCCACCGTGGGCTCATTCTTCGGCAGCCTCGTGGGCATGCTGCTGCTGGTCATGATCGCGCCGCAGTTGGCCGAATTCGGCCTGAAGTTCCAATCCTTCGAATTCGTCTGGCTGGCGATCTTCGGTGTCGTCATCTCGGGCCGCATCACGGCCATGGACGATCCGATCAAGGGCTGGATCGCCGGCTTCCTGGGCTTGCTGCTTGCGCAGGTGGGCCAGGAAGGCATTCACGCCTATCCACGCTTCGCCTACGGTTCGACCGACCTGTCTGGCGGCCTGGGCCTGCTGCCGGCGCTGGTGGGGGCCTTCGGTTTCGCCGAAATCCTGTGCGTGATGAAGCAGGCCAACTACGAGACCGTGCGCGACACCGGCCGGCGCATCGTGCCGCATCTGGGCGAGATGCTGCGCCGCTGGTGGACCATCCTGCGCTCGGGCGTGGTCGGCACGGTGATGGGCATCATTCCCGGCGTCGGCGAGGACATGGGCGCCTGGGTGTCGTATGCAGCGGCGCGCCGCGCCAGCCGCGACCCCGACAGCTTCGGCAAGGGCAACACCGAAGGCCTGCTCGCCGCCGAAACCGGCAACAACGCCGCCGTGCCGGGCGCGATCATTCCGGTGTTGACGCTGGCCGTGCCCGGTTCGGCGCCGGCCGCCGTGCTGCTGGCGGCGATGTTCATCCACGGCGTGCGCCCGGGGCCGCTGATCATGATCGAGTTCCCGAACTTCGTGTTCGAGGTCGCGGCAATGCTGTTCTGGGCCTCGGTGGCCATTCTCGTGCTGGGGTTGGCGCTGACGCGGCCGATGCTCTATGTGCTGCGCGTGCCGCGCGAATACCTGATGCCGCTGGTCTTCGTGCTGTGCGTCGTGGGCTCGTTTGCGATCACCAGCCGCGTCTTCGACGTGTGGGTGATGCTCGGCTTCGGGCTGCTCGGCTTCGCCCTGCGCGAGATGAACTACCCGATGGCGCCGCTGGTGCTCGGCATCGTGCTCGGTGACCTGCTGGACAAGAATTTCCGCCGCTCCATGGTGCTGTCCGACGGCTCGCTGGAGCCGTTGTTGACACGCCCGATCTCGGCCACACTGGCTCTGTTGACGCTGGCCGTGTTGCTGTGGGGCATGGCCCCGGTGCGCCGGGTTATGCAGCAACTGTGGGGAGGACATCGATGAAGCTGTCGTTGTGCAACGAGGTGCTGCGCGGGTGGAGCTTCGCGCGCCAATGTGAGTTTGCCGCCGCGCTGGGCTACGACGCGCTCGAGATCGCGCCGTTCACGCTCGGCCCCGATCCACGCCTGTTGACGCCGCGGCGCATCACGGCCGTGCGCCGCGCGCTGGCCGACGCTGGCCTGGCCTGCTCCAGCCTGCACTGGCTGCTGGTCGCGCCGCAGGGTTTGTCGATCACCAGCGCCGACGCGGCCACGCGCCGCGAGACCGTCGACGTGATGCGCCGTCTTTGTGCCTTGGCCGCAGAACTGGGCGCGGGCGTGCTTGTGCACGGCTCGCCCGCTCAGCGTCAGCTGCCTGCGCACAAAGGCAGGCAGTCGGCAGCCCGACAGCGCGCTGCCGGGTGCTGGGCCGCTGCCGCCGACGCGGCGCGCGATGCCGCCGTCACCTATTGCATCGAGCCGCTGGCGCAACGCGAGACCAATCTCATAAACACTGTGTCCGAGGCGGTGGCAATGGTCGAATTGATCGGCAAGCCTGCGCTGAAGACGATGATCGATACCTGCGCGGCCGGTACGCAGGAAGGCGACGTGGTGGCGTTGATCGAGCGCTGGCTGCCCACCGGGCACATCGCACACATCCAGGTCAACGACCCGAACCGGCGCGGCCCGGGCGAAGGTGACATGGCCTTTGCGCCGGTGGTTGCCGCGCTGGCGCGCCAGGAATACACCGGCTGGGTGGCGGTGGAGCCCTTCATCTACCAACCCGACGGTGCCGCCTGTGCGGCGCGCGCCGCCGGCTACATGCGTGCTCTGCAGGAGGATCGCCGATGAACCCCGCCGTGCCGCGGCTGAAGCTGCTCGAAACCCGATTCTTCGAACGCGACGTGCGCCTGCGCATGCCCTTCCGTTTCGGTGTCGTCACGCTGCGCGAGGCACCCCAGACCTTCGTACGGGTGCGCATCCGCACCGAGGACGGACGTGAAGGGCAGGGCATGGCTGCCGAGCTGCTGGCGCCGAAGTGGTTCGACAAGTCGGCGGCATTGAGCAACGAACAGAACTTCGAGCAACTGCGGCGCGCGATGGCCATCACCGCACAGGCCTACGCTGGCGCGCAGGCCTGGCTCAGCGCCTTCGGGCTGCACGCGGCAATGGCCGGCCCCCAGCAGCATGCCTGCGCGGCGGCCGAACTGCCGCCGCTGGTGGCGGGTTTCGGCAGCGCGCTGCTGGACCGCGCCATCATCGACGCGCTGCTGCGCCTGTGTGGCGAAAGCGTGTTCGCCGCCACGCGCGCCAACCGCTTCGGCATCGATGCAGCGACCACGCCGGATCTCCAACGATTCGACTTCGCCGCCTTCATGGCGACGCTGGCGCCGGCGCGCAGCATCGCCGCGCGCCACACGGTGGGGCTGGTCGACCCAATCGAGGCCGCCGACCAGCCGGCTGGCAGCCGCGTCGGCGACGGGCTGCCCGAGACGCTGCGCGAGGTGCTGCAGGTCTACGGGGTCGATCATTTCAAGCTCAAGGTCGGCGGCGACATCGACGCCGATATCGACCGGCTGACGCGCATCGCCGCGGTCATCGACGAATTGCCGGCCTACCAGGCAACGCTGGATGGCAACGAGCAGTACGCTGACGCCGAAGCCGTGATTGCGCTGTGGCGGCGCATCGAAGCCGCGCCTGCGCTGCAGCGGCTGCGCGAGTCGATCCTGTTCATCGAACAGCCGATCGCACGCAGCAAGGCGCTGGCCAACGACATCAGCGCGCTGGCGGCGCTCAGGCCGGTGGAGATCGACGAGTCGGATGGCGGCATCGATGCCTTCGCGCAGGCCCGGGCGCTGGGCTATGGCGGCGTGTCGTCGAAGTCCTGCAAGGGCTTCTATCGCGCGCTGCTCAACCGTGCCCGCTGTGCGGGCTGGAATGCCGAGGCCGGCGCGCAAAAGTACTTCATGTCCGCCGAAGACCTGACCACCCAGGCCGGGCTGTGCGTGCAGCAGGACCTGGGACTGGCCACGTTGATCGGCTGCACACACGTCGAGCGCAACGGCCACCACTACGTCAACGGAATGGCCGCGGCGCCGCGCGCGGAGCAACTGGCCTTCCTGGGCGCGCATCCCGACCTGTACCACGACGAGCGCGGCACGGTGCGGCTGGCGATCCGCGGCGGGCGGATCGCCATCGGCTCGCTCGACACACCGGGCCTGTGCAGCGCGGTGCTGCCCGATATCGACGCGCTGAGCGAGCGCCACTACGCCGCTTGAACGCCGCGTGCCGCTGCGCGCCCGCCGTGCCGCGGCTTGACGCCTGCGCAGCGCGCGACTAGGATCAAAATCACCAAACGGTTAATAGGGAGTGGCAACGATGCCCAGAATCAAGACCACCGTCGTCGGCTCCTATCCGGTGCCTGACTGGCTGGTGTCCAACCCCTCCGAGCAGGCCTTGATGGACGCCACGCGCGTGGTCATCGACACGCAGGAGCAGGCCGGTGTCGACGTGGTGTGCGACGGCGAGCTGTATCGCTTCGACATCAACCACCCCGAGACCAACGGCATGATCGAATACTTCGTCAAGCCGATGGACGGCATCACGCAGCGCTTCAGTTTCGACGACCTGATCGCCTACCGCTCCAGCAGCGGCATGAAGTTCCGCACCCGGCCGCCCGGCACGGTGGTCGGACCCATCGGGCACGGCAGCCTCGATCTGCCTTTGGCCTGCGCACGCGCCAAGGCGCTGGCCACGCGCAGCTTCAAGTTCACCGTCACCGGGCCGCACATGCTGGCCAAGACGCTGATCAACAAGCACTACGCCGACACGGCCGAAGTGGCGCACGCGCTGGCCGATGCACTGGCCGAACAGGTGAAGCATCTCGACGCCGACATCGTGCAGATCGACGAGGCCAACCTGCCCGGCCACCCGGAGGAATGGGAATGGGCAGCCTCGGCCATCAACCGCATGCTCGATGCGGTACCGGGCACGCCCGCGGTGCATCTGTGCTTCGGCAACTACGGCGGGCAGACGGTGCAGAAGGGCACCTGGGACCAGTTGATGAACTACCTGAATGCGCTGCACGCCGACCACGTGGTGCTCGAATGTGCGCACCGGCCGCCCGAGGAGATGCTGGCCTTCAAGGACCTGAAGCCGGAAATCGGCTTCGGCCTGGGCGTGGTCGACATCAAGGCCACCGACGTGGAAAGCGCCGACCAGGTGGCGCGCGCCATCGAGCGCGCCGAGAAGTTGCTGGGGGCAGGACGGGTGCGCTACATCCACCCGGACTGCGGCTTCTGGATGCTCAAGCGGCCGATCGCCGATGCCAAGATGAAGGCTCTGTCGCTGGGCCGCGACCGCTTCGAAGGCATCGCAGCCTGAGACACCGCAGCGGCGCACTGCGCCGCTGCAGCGCCTACTTCGTCATCTTGACCGAACGGTCCAGGAATTCATTGGTGTACGTGCTCTTCACATCGAAGGGCTTGTCCACGCCGATGTACTCGACCACGAGCGCGTAGTCCGAGGCCATGCGTGCGTCGTCGAGGACGCCGAGTGCCACCTCGCGCGAATACTTGTCGCTCATCAGCTTCTCGACGAGGCCCCAGTTGGTGAGCTCGTTGTCGAACTTCAGCGCACCGTTGGCGTCGATGAGTGCCTGCACGCAGGGGTTCGGTTCCTTCACGCAGGCCGCAAAGGCGCGCTGCGTGACCTTGACGAACTTGTCCACCAGCGCCTTGTTCTCGGCCAGGAACTTGGCGTTGACGATGATCGAGTTGCCGTAGGGGTTCAGCCCCGCGTCGCGCCAGGCCAGGAAGCCCATGTCGTCGCCCAGCTCGCGCTGGAAGATGTGGTGGATGTTGTAGAACGAGGTGGTCACATCGATCGCCTTGGACTTCAACGAGGCCAGCTTGGCATTGGCGTCGATGTTCACCCAGGTCACCGACTTCGGGTCGATGCCGTTGGCCTTGGCCAGCGCCGGCCACATCACGCGTGCGCCATCGGCCGCCGGGTTGCCGATCTTCTTGCCGGGGAAGTCCTTCACGCCGGTGATGCCCGAACTCTTCAGCCAGTACATGCCCTGAGGCGAGTTGGCATAGACGTTGAATACGGCCACCGTATCGGCGCCCTTGCCCTTGGCGACGAGCACGCCGCCCATGTCGGCCAGGCCGATCGGCGTCGCACCGGCGCCCACCTTCTGTGTCGCCAGCGCCGAGCCCTTGCCGGGTTCGATGTTCAGATCGATGCCGGCCTGTGCATACCAGCCCAGCTTCTTGGCGTAGTAGTACGGCGCATGGTCGCCGCCCGGCACCCAGTTGAGGATGAAGTCGACCTTCTGCTGCGCATGGGCCGAAAACGATGCGACGGCGGCGACCGCCAGCATGGAACGCAGAACGAAGCGCTTGATCATGAAGACTCCTGTTGCCAAGGGGGTTGGGGATGCAGTAAATTCACCAGCCAGTGATTTCCACCAAAAGTATAGAACAGGCAAGCCGTTTCACCCAGCGCGCCGCGCGGGTGTGCGCTCCGTGTTTCCCCTATGCCAAGACGCGTTGCTGATCTGCCGTCCGAACTGCGGGCGCTGCTGGCTTGAGCATGGACCGCTCCGCCTCCAAACTGCGCCGGTATGCGCTCGGCGTTGTATCGCACCTGCTGCTGCTGCTGGCCTGGTACCTGTTCGTGGCGCTCGGCGACGTGCCCAAGTTCGTCATGCCCTCGCCGGTCGACACCTTCCGCTCGCTGGGGGTGTCCGACTACGGCTGGTGGTCGAACATGCTGGTCACCGGCACGGAAATCTTCGGCGGCTATGCGCTGGCCCTGGGTGTCGGCGTGCTGCTGGCGTTGCTGTTCACCTGGTCGAAGACGCTCGAAGCGCTGATGCTGCCGCTGCTGGTCACGCTGAACATGATTCCCAAGGTGGCGCTCGGCCCGCTGATCATCGTGTGGTTCAGCTATGGCGTGTTTCCCAACGCGATGATGGCTTTCTCGATTGCCGTGTTCCCGATCCTGCTGACCACGGCGCGCGGCCTGCGCGAAGTGGAGCCCGACCTGCTGGATCTGGTGCGCTCGCTGCGCGGTTCGCGCTGGCAGTTGTTCACCAAGATCCAGCTGCCCGGCGCGCTGCCCTATGTGTTTGCCGGCATGAAGGTGGCGGCGATCCTGGCCGTCGCCGGAGCCATCGTCGGCGAGTTCCTCGGTTCCGACCGCGGGCTGGGTTACTTGATGCTCCAGGTGCAAGTGACGCTGGACACGCCGGCGATGTTCATGGCGGTGATCCTGATCACGATGCTGGGCATGCTGCTGTACGGGATGGTGCTCGGGCTCGAGATGCTGCTGGTGCCCAAGGACGCGCGCGTTTCATGACAGCCTGCCGCACGGCCGCCCGAAGGAAGGCTGCGCCCGCCTGGCGGGCCGGCACGGGAGCGCCTGGGGTGCTCGATGACTGAGCCTTTCATCCACCTGGACGGTGTCAGCAAGGTCTACCGCACGGGCCGCAAGGAGCACCTGGCGATCTCGGACGCGAGCTTCGACGTGATGCACGGCGAACTGGTGGCACTGGTGGGGCCCTCGGGCTGCGGCAAGAGCACGCTGCTGAAGATCCTGGCCGGCCTGCACCCGCACGACGACGGCGAGGTGCGCATCGGCTCGGCCAGCCATGCCTTCGACCCGTCGCGCGATGTCGGCATGGTGTTCCAGGCGCCGCTGCTGCTGAAGTGGCGGCGCATCCTCGACAACATCCTGCTGCCGGCAGAAATTCTCGGATTGCCGATGGCGGCGGCGCGCGAGCGTGGTCGTGACCTGATGAACATGGTCGGGCTGCAGGGCTACGAGGACAAGTACCCCTTCGAGCTGTCCGGCGGCATGCAGCAGCGCGCCGCGATCGCCCGCTCCCTCGTGCACGACCCCAAGCTGATCCTGATGGACGAGCCTTTCGGCGCGCTCGACGCGCTGACGCGCGAAAAGATGAACCTGGAACTGCTGCGCATCTGGAAGGCCTCGGGCAAGACCATCATCTTCGTCACGCATGGCATTTCCGAAGCCGTGTTCCTGGGCACGCGCGTGGTCGTGCTCACCGCCGGCCCGGCGCGCATGGCCGACAACTTCGAGATCGAACTGCCGCGCCCGCGCACCCTCGACATGAAGACGCACGAGGCCTTCGGCATCTACACCCGGCGCATCTACAAGTTGCTGGGCATGGAATGAAGGCGCTGCCTCAGCCTCAGTCGCGCACCAGGTAACCCAGGATCAGGTCGGTCATGTGCGACAGCCGCTCGACCTTGGCCTTGGCGCCGAGCAGGTCGCGGTCGAAGATGGTCGACAGCGTGTGGCTGTTGCCCAGATAGAAATACGACAGCGCGGCGATCGAGATGTACAGCTGCACCGGGTCGACCCCGGCGCGAAACAACTGCAGCTTGACACCGCGCTCGAGCACATCGGCGATGGTCTCGATCAACGGCGAGTTCATCGTACGCGCCTTGTTCGAGGTCTTCAGGTGGCGCGCGCGGTGCAGGTTCTCGCTGTTCAGCAGGGTCAGGAATTCGGGGTGGGCGATGTAGTAGTTCCAGGTGAAGGCGATCAGCCGGCGGATCGCCTCGATTGGCTCGATCTTCGTCAGGTTGAGCTGCTTCTCCTCGCCGCGAATACCCTCGTAGGTGCGTTCCAGCACGGCCCGAAACAGGCTCTCCTTGCTCTCGAAATAGTAGTAGATGAGCCGCTTGTTCACCGCCGCGCCGTCGGCGATGCGGTCCATGCGCGCGCCGCTCAGGCCGTGGTCGGCAAACTCGGCCAGCGCGGCGTCGAGAATGTCCTTCTGCGAGCGTTCGGCGTCGCGCGGACGGGCGTCGGGCCTGGGGTTTTGGGCCATGGGCAAATGATTAACCGTTTGTTGAATTATGGGCCAGGGCAGAAATCCTTGGCGATCTGTTTCGCATAATGTCCTGCTGTGAAGGCCTGGGCTGCATGCCCTGAAAACGGAGAACCCGACATGACAACCCGACCCGCTGGCCACGTGCTGGTCGAAGCATTGATCGCGCAGGGCGTGCACACCGCCTTCGGTGTGCCCGGCGAGAGCTACCTGGCGGTGCTCGACGGCTTCTACGAGCATCGCGACCACATCCGCTTCGTCGCCTGCCGGCAGGAAGGCGGCGCGGCCTTCATGGCCGAAGCCCAGGGCAAGCTGAGCGGACGGCCGGGCATCTGCTTCGTCACGCGCGGACCCGGCGCCGCCAATGCCGCGGTCGGCCTGCACACGGCCTTCCAGGATTCGACACCGATGATCCTGTTCGTCGGCCAGGTGGCCAGCGACCAGCGCGATCGCGAGGCCTTCCAGGAGGTGGACTATCGCCAGATGTTCGGACCGGGCACGCTGGGCATGGCGAAGTGGGTCGGTGAGGTGCACGACGCCGACCGCGTGCCGGAATACGTCGCGCGCGCCTTTCACACGGCCTTGCAGGGGCGGCCGGGCCCGGTGGTGCTGGCGCTGCCGGAGGACATGCTGACGCAGGCCACCGCCGCCCCGGTGCTGCCGCGCGCCGTTCCGGCACAGGCCTGGCCGGCACCTGGGGCATTGCGAGAACTGCGCAACATGCTGCTGGCCTCGCAGCGGCCCTTGCTCATCGCCGGCGGCAGCCAGTGGGATGCCGAGGCCTGCAATGCGTTGCAGCGTTTTGCCGAAGGCTGGCAACTGCCTGTCGCCTGTGGTTTTCGCTTTCAGGACACCTTTGACAACCGGCACGCGCTGTATGCCGGCGACGTGGGCATCGGCATCAACCCGAAACTCGCGGCGCGGGTGCGCCAGGCCGATCTGATCATCGCCCTCGGCGTGCGCCTGGGCGAGATGACGACGGGCGGCTACACGCTGCTGCAGGTGCCGCGCCCGGCGCAGAACCTGGTGCATGTGCATGCCGGTGCCGAGGAACTGGGGCGTGTCTTTGCCGCCGACCTGCTGCTGCAGGCCACGATGGGCTGCGCGGCCAAGGCGCTGGAAACGGTGGCCGCGCCGTCGAGCGTGCCCTGGGCCGATTGGGCACAAGCGGCGCATGCCGACTACGAAGCCAACCATGTGGCGCCGGCGGTCGAGCCGTTGGACATGGCGGTACTGATGAAGACCGTGCAGCGCCTGGCACCGGCCGACACCGTCTATACCAACGGCGCCGGCAACTTCAGCGGCTGGTTGCACCGCTATGTGCGCTATTACGGGCTGCAGCACCACGGGCGCACGCAATTGGCGCCGACCTCCGGCGCGATGGGCTATGGCGTGCCCGCCGCCGTCGCCGCGGCCATCCTATATCCGCAGCGCACGGTGGTGAACGTGGCCGGCGACGGCGACTTCCTGATGACCGGGCAGGAACTGGCCACCGCCACCGGCCACGGCGCGGGATGCGGCGTGGGCAAGCTGATCAGCATCGTCGTCGACAACGGCAGCTACGGCACGATCCGCATGCACCAGGAGCGCGACTTTCCGGGGCGTGTCAGCGGCAGCGACTTGTCCAACCCCGATTTCGTCACACTGGCCAAGGCCTATGGCTGGCTTGCGCAGCGAGTCGAAGCCACCGCCGATTTCGAAGCCGTGTTTGCCCAGGCACTGGTCGCCAATCGTCCGACCCTGATCCACGTAAAGCTCGACACCGATGTCAGCACCACGCGCACGACCTTGAGTGCCCTGCGCGAGGCGGCGCGGCGTCGCGCAGCGAGCTGAGCGCGGGCGATCCGGACCGGCCGGTTGTACAGTGGGCCATCGACGATGTGGAGAACTGCATGAGCGACACCATTCCCGCCACCTGTGACCTGTGCGATGCGCACAAGGGCGAAACCGACGGCAGCTTTCGCGTGCTGCCGCCACTGTTCCGCGACTTCGGCCGGCGCCAGGTCTTTCACGGCCCGGTGAGCACGGTCAAGTGCTTCGAGGACAACTCCGCCGTCAAGGCCGCGGTTGAATCGCCGGGCCATGGCCGGGTGCTGGTGGTCGATGGCGCCGGCTCGCTGCGCCGTGCGTTGCTCGGCGGCAACCTGGGCGCCGCCGCGGCAAAGAACGGCTGGGCCGGGCTGGTGATCGACGGCGCGGTGCGCGACGTGGCCGAGCTGGCACTTTGCGAGGTGGGCATACGTGCGCTGGCTCCCGTGCCGATGCCCACCGAACGCCGCGACCAGGGCCAGCGCGACGTCGTGCTGCAGTTGCGCGGCGTGTGGGTGCGCCCCGGCGACTGGCTGTATGCCGATGCCGACGGCATCGTGCTGCTGGCCGGGCCCGCCTGAAACGATGAACGACGCCGCCACCTGGGACGTGGTGCCCAGCACGCCAAAGCAGATCGAGGCGGTGGCGCGCGAATGCCGGCGCATGGTGTCGCGCCGCGCCTTGCTGGCCGCGGGCGTGGCGGTGGTGCCGATTCCCGCCATTGACTGGGCCACCAATGTCGGCGTGCTGCTGAAGGTGCTGCCCGACATCAACCGTGCCTTCGGCCTGAGCGCCGAGCAGGTCGAACGCCTGGCGCCGGACCGCCGCATCGTGGTGTTCAAGACGCTCACGGCCGGCGGCGGCCTGCTCATCGGCCGCATCGTCACGCGCGAGGCGGTGATGGCCATGCTGCGCGTGGTCGGCGTGCGCCTGACGGCGCAGCAGGCGGTGAAGTACGTGCCCATTGCCGGCCAGGGCTTGTCGGCGGTGCTGACCTATGGCGCGCTGCGCTATGTGTGCGAGCAGCACATTCGCCAGTGCATGGCTGTGTGCGAACAGCTGCGCCTGCCGGCGCCCACGGTGGTCGAGGACTGACCCGCCGCTACAATGCCGGCCACGTCGGGGCGTAGCGCAGCCTGGTAGCGCATCTGGTTTGGGACCAGAGGGTCGAAGGTTCGAATCCTTTCGCCCCGACCATAGGTAAAAGAAGGGCCGCAGCGATGCGGCCCTTGCCATTGGGGACACCGCGGGGTCACCGCTTGCCCCAGGTAGAGGCGATGACCTCGGGGTGCCCCGGCATTCCAGTCAGCGCCCGACACGGGACGCGCTCTGGCGTGTCCTTGAGTTCGGTGGTTTCGACCGCCTGCTACAGCCTGTCGTTCGGCTTGTCGGCGTCGTCAACGCATAGTGGCGCGTGGTGCCCGACGACAAGGCCGGGGCCTGTACGCATTGGCTTGCCCGTGAACAGGTCCTAGAAGGGCACGTTGACCTGACCGGCCAGGCTCAGGTAGGTGTAGGCGCCGGACTGCGAGGTGAACAGCGATGCCGTGTTCGCCGCCAGCAGCCCCAGGTTCCAGCGGATCGGGTCGTTGCGCGGCGATGCCAGCCCGGCGAAGGCGCTCCAGATCGGTTGGTCGCCGTTGCTGGTGTATTGCATGCCACCGTCGGCCCAGGCGCTGAGCACGACCCGCTCGTCGGCGCGCCAGCGCACCGACAGCCCGAGCGACACCTCGTTCAGCGAGGCCGGCGAGTAGTACTGCGGTCGGTCTGGCTCGGAATTGCGGTAGCTGCGCGTCTTCAGGTAGGCGTTCAGGCCCTGGGCTTCGGCCAACAACAGGTTCCATCGCGTGCGCAGGAACGGGCGCTGGTTGTCGTCGGAAAACAAGGTGGCGCCGGCGGCCACCCCGACGTTGAAGCTCGGCGTGAACACATAGTCGCCGACGGCCGCCAGCACGTTGTAGGTGATGCCGTCCTCGATGCCGCCTTGCGAGTTGACGATGCTGCGCTCCAGGCTCAGGCCCAGCGCATCACCCGAAGCCCAGGTATGCAGGTAGTCGAGCCCGCCGACCGCGTAGGTGCTGCCATCGATGCGCGCCGCGCCCAGGCTGGCGTCGATCTGCTCGGTCGCCTTGTACGACTTGTAGGTGCCGACCAGCAGCGCGCCATTGGCCGACCAGCCCGGTGCGCTGTAGTGCATCGCGCCGGCGGCAGCGCCGAAGCCGTTGTCGGCGGTGGCGCCGGCCGTGACGCGCACTTCGTCGAAGTTGTCCGAGTCGTGCGACGCGAAGAAGCTGCCGGTGGCGAACTGCGCCCACGCTGGCGACGCCGCGGCCAGCAAGCCGAGCAGTGCGCGGCGCGGCTTCACTTGGTGCCCCAGGTCTTGCTGCGGTTGAGGATCTCCATCGCGTAGCCGATCACGCAGGCCGGCTGCAGAACGAAGCTGTAGCACAGCGCGTAGAACAGGAAGCCGCGCCAGTTGCGGCGCACGCGCAGGCCCTGCTCGGCGAACATGCGCGACTGGATCCTGAACATCACCAGATTGACCAGCCCGGCCAGCGGCAGCAGCAGCAGCGTCAGCGGGCCGGCGATCCAGTAGATGCCGAACAGCGCCAGCACGAGCCCCGGAATGAAGGCCAGCGTGAACGCCAGATCGATATACGGAAACAGCAGGTTCCACCAGATGAACAAGGTCGTCATGCGCGCCTTGAAGAGCAAGGGCCAGTGCGCCTTGAAGGCTTCGATGAGCCCGCGTGACCAACGCTGTCGTTGCCGGACGAACTGCGTCCAGGTGGTCGGCGCGTTGGTGAATACGCAGGCGTTCTCGGCAAAGCCGATGCGATGGCCGTGCGACAGCAGGTTCCAGGTCAGCACGATGTCCTCGCCGACGGTGTGCGGCCAACCACCCAACTCGCGGATCGTGCGCGTGTCATAGACCGAAAACGCCCCCTGCGCCACCAGCGTGCCCTGGTACAGGCTTTGCAAGCGCTTGATGGCAGCGATGCCGTGGAAGTAGTCCCACTCCTGCGCCGCGGTGACCAGGTTCTCGCGCGAGTTGCGCACCAGCACCGCACCGGCCACGGCGCGGGTTTCCGGCGGGTCGCTCATGTAGCGCCCGACCAGGTTGCGCAATGCGTCCTTGTAGAGGTATGAGTCGCCGTCCACGGTCAGGGTCAGGTCGTGCCGCACCTGCGCCAGACCGACATTCAATGCGTTCGACTTGCCGGCATTCCTGGCCAGGTGGATCACCTTCAGCCAGGGGTGACGCAAGGCGTCCAGCGCCTGCGCGGTGCCATCGCTGGAACCGTCGTTGATGACGATGACTTCGAATGGCCCCGGGTACTGCTGCGCGGCGATGCTCTTGATCGTCGACTGGATGCTTGCTTCCTCGTTGTACGCTGCCACCAGGATGCTGATGCCGGGCAATGTGGTACCCGGCATGCGAATCGGTGGCCGGCGATCCAGGCACAGGCTGGTGATCAGGAAGGCGTTCATGAAACCGGGCAGGATCGCAATGCCGAAGATGGCCAGGTGGGCCGGCGCGGTGCCGACCAGGCGAGACAGGTCGCCCAGCCACGGTTGTGCCGCCAGATACGAGAACACGGCCCAGGCAAAGGCCGCCACCAGCGACAGAGTGAACTTCCCGCGTACGCTAAGGTACAGGCGGCCGGCTCTGGCGGGGCTGTCCAGGACCGGCGTGACAGGCCGCTCCGGTGGCGCCTCAGCCCAGGTCGACAGCCCCAGTTCTTCAATCGTCCTGTCGAATTCGCGTTTCATGGCTGGGCCGCGTCGGTCCGCGCCTTTGCCATGCCGATGGCACTCGCGCCATGCATTCGCAATGCGCACGCGCGCACGATCAAAACATCGCAGCCGAGCCCGGCCACGCGCAATTTATCCATCTTGCCTACTCCAACGACTGTTCTTGTATCGACACTATTGCCTGCGTTCCAAACCCGACCGGCTTCGCCGGGCGGGCCTGCAACGCGCATTCGGTAATTCCGTCACGCGGAGATCCCGGCCGTTGAGTGCGCTCAGGACGCTGCCCACAATCGGGTTCGTGCAAAGTTCCCGGGGCGCGCGCGTCCCATGGCCATGTGGCCTTGCTCGATGGTGCCGCGCCATCGCGGAGGCGGGCAAGCGCTCAGCCTGACCCGACCTGCCTTCTATGCCGCACCAGCTTGCGGCAACCGAAGTCCGCGTCGAAACTGTCCCTGCGATCTGGCCGAGCGCCGCTGATCCGTCAGGTCCTGGACCGCACCGTGGCATACCTCAAGCGCCACCACCCATCCGCCGAATACAGCGCCAGCGCGGCCCAGATCAACACGAATCCCGCCAGCCGCGCACCACCGAAGGGCTCGCCGAAGAGCCACACGCCCAGACCCAGTTGGATCGTCGGCGAGATGTATTGCAGCAGCCCGATCGTGGCCAGTGGCAGGCGCCGCGCGCCCGCGGTGAACAGCAGCAGGGGCAGCGCGGTCAACGGGCCGGCCAGCAGCAGCCACAGGTCGAGCCCGAGGTCGCCGCGCCCCATCGCACCGCCGCCGCGCAGCGTCCACCAGGCCAGCAAAGGCAGCACCAGCGGTGCCAGCAGCATCGTCTCCAGCGCCAGGCCCTCCAGCGAGCCGAGTGTCGCCGTCTTGCGCATCAGGCCGTACAGGCCGAAGCTGATGGCCAGCAGCAATGCGATCCACGGCGGCTGCCCGGCCAGCACCGTCAGCCAAAGCACGCCCAGGCCGGCCAGCACCACGGCGGCCCACTGCAAGGGGCGAAGCCGCTCGTGCAGCACCAGCACGCCGAGCAGCACGTTGACGATCGGATTGATGAAGTAGCCCAGGCTGGCCTGCACCACCTGGCCGCTCTGCACCGCATACACGTACACCAGCCAGTTGCCAGACAGCAGCAGCGCGCTGAGCAGGAACAGGCCCAGGCGACGTGGTTGCGCGGCCAACTCGCGCAGCCAGCCAAAGCGCCTCAAGGCAGCCAGCAAGCCGAGCACGAACAGCAGCGACCAGACCGAGCGGTGCAGCACCACTTCCAGCGCGGGTACCGCCGCCAGCTGCCTGAAGTACAGCGGCATCAGGCCCCACAGCACGAAGGCGCCCAAGGCGTAGCCGATGCCGGAATGCATAAGTGGCGCGATTGTCGCCGCCGGCCGTGGCGGCGCGCAGCCACTCAGCGGCGCGTGTCCGATCCGGCAGCGGTGTCGCTCAGCCGCGTCAACGGTTTCGCCAGAGTCTTGTGTTCGGCCGGCGACGGTGTCGCAAGCAGCGCATGCGCCATGGTGGCGGATGCGCGTTTCGCGCGGCGGGCCAGCGCCAGGCGGCAGCCCATCAGGTGTTGCAGGCTGCTGTCGTCGAGCATGGCTACGGGTGCTTCAATGTCGAGCCACGATCACATCGGCTGCGGGCGGCTCGGCATACAGCTGATCGACCAGCGCGGCGCGGTGCGCCAGCACCGCCCGCTGATTGATCGAGCCCTTGTCTGTGACTTCGCCGCGGTCGATGTGTGGCGGCTCGGCCAGCAGCAGCGCACGCTCCACGCGCGTCGCGCTGCCGGTGCCTTCGGCCCACAGCCGGTCGATCAGTTGCTGGA
>JAHECC010000126.1 GCA_024641965.1 Rubrivivax sp. | reverse complement strand
CGCCGGGCACCGCCGCGCCCCAGGCCAGCCAGTCGCGCCGTTTCATCTCGGCATCTCCACCGGGAAGCCGCGCTGCAGTTGTTCGGCGATCCATAGTGCCTCGGCTTCGTTCAGCATGGCACGCCACGGCGGCATCGGCGTGCCGGGCCGGCCGTGGTAGATGGTCGCAGCGATCGAAGCCACAGGGCGGTCGGCCAATGCACCGCGCGTGATCGGCGGGCCGAGTCCGCCTGTCAACTGCATGCCGTGGCACGAACCGCAGTCCTGCCGCACCATGCGCACCAGCGCGCGCTCGCGCTCGGCATCGGGCGGCTGCGCCACCGCTGCCGTGGCGATGGCGCCCAGCAGCGGCAGCAACGCGCGCATGGCTTCGCCTTCTACGACTTCAGGATCAGTTCGATGGCTGCCTTCAGGTCCGCATCGCTGATCTTTTCGGGCGGGTTCGGCGCCATCGGCACCGGGCCGAAGGTGCCCGATCCGCCCTTGCGCACCTTGGCCATCAAGGTGGTCACCACTTCGGGATGGCCTTTGTACTTGGCGGCGATTTCCTTGTAGGACGGACCGACGATCTTCTTGTCCGGCGCATGGCAGGCCGTGCAACCGGCCTTCTTCATCGCCTCTTCGGCGTTGGCCATGGCGCCGCCCGCACTGGCCAGGGAGAGGCCGGCGGCGGCCATCAGGAACAGGGTCTTCATCGAAGTTTTCCTTGGTTAGTACACGTCGTGCTGTGTGTTGTAGACATTGAAGTGGCCGGTCGGCGTGATCAGCTTCGGGTCCTTGATCACCGCCTTCAGCTTCAGCGTCTTGTCATCGACGATGACGAGCGCGCTTTCCTTGTCCTTGGCCGACCACACCGCGAACCAGACCTCGTCACCGGCCTTGTTGTATTCCGGCTGCACGACGCGCTTCGCGCCGTCGTCCTTCAGGCCGGCCCACTCGGCGATCGGCAGCACGGTGAAGCCTTTGTCGAGGTTGTTGATGTCGTACACCGCCACCGATTGCGAGATCTTCGGGTCGGGGTTCAGCGGCGTGTCGGAATACAGGTGCTTGCTCTTCGGGTGGCTCTTGATGAACAGCGCCCCACCGCCCTGCCCCTTGAGCTTCTGCACTTCCTTGAAGGCGTACTGCTTGTTCTTCACCGGGTCGGTGCCGATCAGCGAGATCGTCTCGTCACCCAGGTGCCCGGTGGCCCACACCGGCCCGAACTTCGGGTGCACGAAATTCGCGCCGCGCCCAGGGTGCGGAATCTTGCCGACGTCGACGATGGCCTGCAGCTTGCCGTCCTTGGCGTCGATCACCGTGATCTTGTTGCTCTGGTTCGCGGCCACCAGGAAGTAGCGCTTGGTCGAATCCCAGCCACCGTCGTGCAGGAAGGGCGCCGAACCGATCTCGGTGACCTTGAGCGCGTCGATGTTCGAGTAGTCGACCATCAGCGTCTTGCCCGTCTCCTTGACGTTGACGACGAACTCGGGCTTGAAGTGCGAGGCCACGATCGAGGCCACGCGCGGCTCGGGGTGGTATTCCTGCGTGCCCACCGCCATGCCGCGGGTGCTGACGATCTTCATCGGCTCGAGCGTGTCGCCTTTCATGATCGTGTACTGCGGCGGCCAGTAGGCGCCGGCGATGGCCAGCTTGTCCTCGTAGCCCTTGAACTTGCTGGTGTCGACCGAGCGCGCCTCGAGGCCGATGCGCACCTCGGCCACGTTGTCGGGCTTTTCCATCCACAGGTCGATCATGTTGATCTTGGCGTCGCGGCCGATCACGTACAGGTAGCGCCCCGAGGCCGAGGTGCGCGAGATGTGCACCGCGTAGCCGGTCTTGACGATGTTGATGATCTTCTTCGTATCGCCGTCGATCAGCGCCACCTCGCCGGTGTCGCGCAGCGTGGTCGAGAAGATGTTGTCGATGTTGTACTTGTTCATCTTCTTCTTCGGCCGCTGATCCGGCGGCACGATGACCTTCCAGGTCTCCTTCATCTGCGCCATGCCCCACTCGGGCGGCACCGGCGGCTCCTGCTGGATGTAGCGCGCCATGACATCGACGGTCTTCTCGTCGAACTCGCCCGAGGTCAGCCAGTTGGGCATGCCCGCTGCCGAGCCGTAGGCAATGAAGATCTTCAGGTAGTCGGTGCCCTTGGGCACGGTGATGTCGGGCGTCAGCGGCTTGCCGGTGGCACCCTTGCGCAGCACGCCGTGGCAGCCGGCGCAGCGTTCGAAGTAGGTCTTGCGGCCGGTTTCGAATTCGGCCTCGGTCATCTTCGGCGCGTTCGGGTTGGTATTCGGGTGCATCTTCACGTCGGCCAGCGTCGAGCCACCGGCCTGGTAGTTCGCTTCGGGCTGGCTGATGCCGTGCTTCTTCTCCTCGGCCTTGACCTCTGCAGGGGCCTTCGTCGCGCCCTGGTTCTGCGCCAGGGCCGGCGTCGCGTAGACGAACGCTGCGACCAAGGCTGCGCCAAGGGCCGGGAATCGATTCGGTTTCATGGGCTGTACTCCGTGCGTTGGCTGTTGATTCGGCGCCGTGATCCGCACACGCCATTCAGCGCACGGATCCAGAACAGTGCGCGCATCGTCGCCCCCGTTCCTGTGTGCGTCCTTGAACTGGTTCAAGGACGCATGGAGGCGGCCAAACTCAAATCAGGGCCATGCATCACGCACACGGCAGCGAACCCGACCAATGAGCCGCCTCGACGAGCCCTTGGCCTTCGACGCGGGCATTGCCCCGGGACGCGTCACGCTGGTGGGCGCTGGCCCGGGTGACCCCGAGTTGCTGACCGTGAAGGCCGCAAAGGCATTGGCCGCTGCGAGCACGGTGTTGTACGACCATCTGGTCGGCAAGGCCATCCTGGAGCTGCTGCCCCGCGACGCCGACCGCATCTTCGTGGGCAAGCAATCCGGCAACCACACGCTGCCGCAGGACGGCATCATCGAGTTGATGGTGCGGCTGGCGCGCAGCGGGCGGCCGGTGCTGCGCCTGAAGGGCGGAGACCCCTATATCTTCGGCCGTGGTGGCGAGGAAGCGCAGGCACTGGCCGAGGCCGGCATCCGATTCGATGTGATCCCGGGCATCAGCGCGGCGCAGGCCGCAGCCGCATGCGCCGGCATGCCGCTGACGCACCGCGAGTACGCCGCCAGCGTGGTCTTCGCCACGGGTCATCTGCGCGGCGACGGCGACACGCGAGGTGTCGATCTGGATTGGCAGATGCTGGCACGGCCGCGACAGACTGCGGTGATCTACATGGGCGTGGGTGCGCTGGGCATGATCTGTGCCCAGATCGTCGCGCACGGCCGCGGCGCATCGACCCCGGCCGCGGCGATCGAGCGCGCGACGATGCCCGACCAGCGCACGCTCGTCGGCACGCTGCAGACGCTGCCCGCGCTGGCCCTGGCGCACAACCTGCGTTCGCCGGCTCTGATCGTCGTCGGTGAAGTCGTGGCGCTGCATGCCGTTCTCGGCAATGCGTCGACATTGGGCGCGCACGACGCCAAGAGTCCGGTTGCTGCCCACCTGGCAGTCGCCTGACGGGCACGGGTCGTTCACGAGGGGCTGTTGCGCTCGCGCTCACCGCGAGCGAGCGGTGTGCTTGGCCGATCGAAGGTCATCTGCCAATGGGATGCGAACGGCGGTATCGAAGCAGCGAAAGTCGGTGACGTGAGTTCAGAGCGCGTTTGCAGACGACGGGCGAGCGCACCTGATGAGCCACGAAGAATCGCTCCACAGTCCCCCTGCAAGCCTTGGCAATCTGGCACTGACCCGCAGTTCGTCGTACCGAGCCGGCTGACAAGCGTCGACGCATGGGCGACATTTGTCGCGTCCTATTCGGCGCCCAAAAGCCGCCGGTCGTTATGCAGCGATCGAGGTCGTGGGGCTCCGCCCGTAGCTCTAGCTACCAAGGGAGCCCCCGGCTCTGCCGGGGATGGTTAGCAGTACTTCAGGGCCTTTCGCGGCCCTCGGAAGTGCTGCGGGTCGGGCCTTCAGCATAGGCCCGCGAGCCACGTCTACCAGCCGCCGCCGCCACCACCGCCGCCACCGCCGCCGGATCCGCCGCCACTGGAAAATCCGGAGGACGACGATTGCGGCGCCGGCAAGGAACTGGTGAACGCGCTCTGCGACGAAGACACCGCAGCGGAAATCGAGCGACCGAAATCGCTGCCGGACCAGCCGCGTCCGCCATGCCAGGCCGGTTGGTAGGCGGACGTTACGTCCCGGCCGGGGTGGGCGCGGGCGAAAGCCTTTGCAAAGGCCTCTGACCACGGCTTCTCCACACCCAGCGCGATGGCGTAGGGCAGTAGGCGCTCGAAAGTCTCCGTCGTCAGGTCGGGCGCGTCGCGGATATTCAGGCGTTCCGTCTCGGCGGTGCGCATGTAGAGCTCGAGTCCCTCGATCCGGTCCATGACCACTCGACCGGCCGCGGTCGGAGCGCGCATCAGGTAGTAGAACAGCCCATTGAGCATGGCAAGTCCGCCGATGAGCACCAACGGAAATCCGTACTGGGCGAGCTCATCGAAAATGTGACGCACGAACCCTTGGGGCAGTTCAATGTTGCTGCGGGCGTACAGCGTCCAGGCGACCGTCACGGCGACCGTGGCAAAAGTGAAATTGATGCCGGCGTGGATGATGGTGCGCACCTGGCGGCGACCCATCAGGACGCGCAGTCCCGGCGTGATCAACGTCCCGACCGCGGCGCAGACCACCGTGCCGATCACGAGAACAGCGATTTCCTCCTGTGCCAGTTTGCCGAACACGAGGACGGCGATGATGGTCATCGCGGTCAAGGCGACACCGAAGAGGAAGAATCCGAGATTGCGGCGGAAGAAGCGGTTGCGGTTTTCCTTCTCGATGCTGGATTTGAAACGGCTGAAGATGCTGGCCAGGCTCGCGCCGTTCGCCTTGTCGATCCGGACCGTGCCGCCGTGCGCGTCGACCCAACCCAGGATCGTTCGCTCGCCCGCAGGCAGCTTTTCCGCGCTGCCCACCGTACCCGTGCCACGTCGGGCGAGCGTCAGATCACCACCGGCGTCGTTGAACACCAGCAGGCCCTTGACGGCGAGCGAAACCGCTGCGGCCGTGAAATCACGCCAACCACCGCTCCAGCCCCAATCGCGCACATAGCCCGCCAGAGCCGCAGAGATGTTCTCAGGCGGACGGAACAGAGGAATGATGACGCCCTTCTTCGGATCCCGGCCGACTGCGTTCCAGGCCAACAGGTAATAGACGAGGACCACCAGCGCACCCGCGCTACCAAGGATGGTGCTGCGGTGGTCGAGCAGCGCGTAGCGCCAGGCGGTGGCGCCTGAGGGTTGTGCAACCAGCCCGCGAGGGATCTCGGCGACGATGGACAGTCCCTGCCCTGCCGCCAGCGGGCGGGTTGTTTCGACCTGAAGCGTACCGTCGGCGGCGACGTCGCCGCGCCAGGCGTCGCCACGCTCCCCGAACGAACCGGTGTAGGCGGTCCAGCGCGCTGGCGCGGCACTCTGCGGCAGGCGTAGCGACGCCGTGGCCGACAGGATCGGAAACGACCACTCGTTGCCGGTGACGTTCCAGAACAGCTCGTCGTGATCGGTGAGGAAGCGGATCTGCCGGCTGGTGCGATAGCGAATGCCGTAGGTGTAGGTGCCGGTGCGAAGAAGCACGTTTTCCTCGCCGGCATAGATGCGCAGCCCGTCGCCGCTGCGGCGGATGAAATGCGGCTCCGGTCGGCCGTCACGGGTGACGTCCAGGAGTTCGAAGCTCACCTGCCGTCGTCGGCCCTGCGCATCGCGGAAGGTCAGGGGGAAATCGCGATAGATGCCGCGCTTGATGCTGTGGCCTTCGGCGCGCACGCGGATGGTCTCGCTCACGGTCAACGTGCCGTCGGGCGCAATGTCGATCTGCCCTTCGAAGCGCTCGATGGATTCCGCGGCAGCGGCATCGCGGGAAACGATCAGCAAGAGCGCCAGGACGACAAGCGCCAGCACCGTCGCGAGCCGACGCCCGCAAAGCTTCGCCGGCGCGTTGCGACGCAGGCGTTGCAGTCGCATCATGCGATCAGAACGAAACCTTCGGTACAGCCCGGTCTGCCTCGTCGCCGATTTCGAAGTACTCTCGCTTGACGAAGCCGAACGGGCCTGCGATCAGGTTGGAAGGGATGGATTCCACCATGACATTCAGGTTGCGCACGGCGCCGTTGTAGTAGCGCCGCGCCATCTGGATTTCGTTCTCCAATTCGCCGAGCGATTCCTGGAGCTTCAGGAATGTTTGATTGGCCTTGAGGTCCGGATAACTTTCTGCCACCGCCAGCAGGCGGCCGATGGCGCCGGACAGCAGACCTTCAAGCTTGCCGCGTTCGGCCACATCGCCCTGGGGGACTTTGCCGATCTGCGCCCTCAAGCTGGTGACCTGCTCCAGCGTTGCGCGCTCGTGGCCGACATAGCCCTTGACGCTGTCGACGAGGTTGGGGATGAGGTCGGCGCGACGCTTCAACTGCACATCAATGCCGCTCCAGCCTTCCTCGGTCATCTGCCGCGTCTTGACGAGCCGGTTGTAGAGCGTGACGCCATAAACGGCGAGGGCCGCCAACGCGGCGATGACAATAGAGGTCATGAACCCTCCCCGGGAAAGCAAGTGATCGACGCGATGAGACTCTCCATCGCAAGGATGGTGACCGCCCAAGTCTAGCGGTGAACGGGGGGCGCGTTTCTGGCTCGAAGAGGCTCCCGGCTGATTGGCCCGGCGTTTCGCTGCCGGACGGTCTCGGCGATCCGGTGCAACCTGCGCTGAGGCGAGCCCGGTGCACCGGACCAGGTCGAGTTCGAGCATGGCGCGCTCACTGCCGGCCTCGTGCCACGCGCTCACGACCTCCCTTTCCTTGGCCAGCATCCGAAGGTCGGCATCCAGCATGCGCTGGGTCATCCGTGCCAGATATTGCGAAGCCTGGCGGCGATAGACGCCGCCGGACATGGGTTGGCCGACATTGCTGAGATAGCGGGGCGCCTCGCGACTGCCGTCGGGCGCGCACGGCAACTCGCAAGTCAGGCCATGCCTGACTCACACCAACCGGTCTCCTCAAGAGCCCGGGCGCTTCACTCTGAGTGAGTCGGCATGCAAGGAAGCGGACATTGGCGAATGGCAGGACATGGCCGAGCAACGTCGTACGGATCCACCAGATTGTGGTCAACTGCACGCCAGTTTGCCGACCTTCGATTCGGGCGGCCTGGACGCGCGCTTTCGGTCGAATCCAGCTGCTTCGGCCGGACCATTCAATCGATCTGTTTCGAGGTCAAGGGAGCGTTCCTCCTGCTCCCGCCGGCACGCCCTTCGTAGCCAAGCCTGCCCTCAGATCGGATGCGCCCGGAATGCTGCCCGGATTCGTTTGCGCGGGTTGACCAATTCGGCGCGGACCGATCCCTCTTTGCGTAGGTCACCGCCGCTTCGATCCAGTCGCCGCGACGTTCATCAGTTCGAATACCACAGCGCTGCGGCGAAGTGGCAGGCACTGCCCGCCATGACGAACAGATGCCAGACGAAGTGGCCATAGCGCAACTTCGAATCGAAGTGGAACACCACCGCGCCCAGGGTGTAGGCCAACCCACCGGCGAGCAGCCAGGCCAGCCCCTCGCCCGGCATGCGCTCGACCAGCGGCACGATCGCCAGCAGCGCCACCCAGCCCATCGCGACGTACAGCCCGGTGGACCACAGCGGATGGCGCAGCCGATCGAAGAGCTTGGCGGCAATACCCAAGGCCGCCGCTGCGCAGACAATGCCGAACAGGCTCCAACCCCAGGCGCCGCGCAGCACGCCGAACAGGAAAGGCATATAGCTCCCGGCGATGAAGAGGAAGATCGCCGCATGGTCCAAGCGGTTGAACCAGCGTTTGGCGCTGCCTTGCGGCAACGCGTGATACAGCGCCGAGACCAGGTACAGCACGATCATCGTCGCCGCGAACAAGCTGGCGCCGACCACCGACGCGGCACCGCCGCGCTGCGCGGCGAAGTGCACCAGGATCGGCAGCGAGGCCACGGCCAGCAGAAAGCCGATGCCATGGCTGATCGCGTTGGCGAGTTCCTCGCCCCAGGTCTGCGCACGCGCTTCGACGGTCATGACGCGCATCATCCGCTGAACGGCAGACACAAGCTTCGACGCAGCGCAAGCAACTTCACGATCCGGCGTGCGCCGGACCCGATCTAGGCCGATCGATGTGGCCGCGTCGGCGTTTGCGGCGCGCGCGCCGTTACCCTTTCGATCAGGCGCAGCATCGTCGCCAGCGTGATCGAGCGGAAGGTGGCCCGGGCGTTGTCGTCGATCTCACCCAGCACTTCGCGCAACGCCATGTCCACGGGCATTGCGCCTTGCCGGTTGTCGCCATTGGCGGCTGCGGTCGCGGGAGCGAATTCCTCGAACAACTGGATGATGTCCATAAGAGTGATGCGCCGCGCATTGCCGGTGAAGCGGTAGCCGCCGCCGGCCCCACGCACCGACTCGACGATGCCCGAGCGTGCCAGCTCGGCCAGCACCTTGGCCAGGTGGTGCGGCGACACGCCGTAACGCTCCGCAATCTCGGCCGCGGCGATGTGGCGCGAGGGCTCGCGCGCAAATTCGAGCACGCTGTACAGCGCCAGCGAGGTGTTCTTCTGCAGCCTCATGCCATCACCCTTCGAGCTCCATTTCCAGCGGAATCAAGGGGCCGGCCATCATGCCCTGGCTGCGGAAGAACGACAGGATCAACGTGTTGTCGCGCGCCAGCAGCGTGCGCAGTTTGCGCACGCCGACGCGCCGGAAGCCGTCGCTAATGACCTGCAGCAGTCGCGTGCCCACGCCGCCCAGGCGCGCGTTCGGGTCCACGTCGATGGCAAAGACCCAGCCGCAAGGGGGGGAGCCGAATTCCCAGTCGCGAACCTCCCCGATGATGAAGCCGACCACCCGCCCATCCAGCAGGGCCACCAGGAACTGCGCCCCGGGCTGCCCGCCAGCGCCGTAGCGCCGATAGACCGACAACCAGTACTTGCGCTTTTCAAGGCCGGTGACAGTGGCGTCGATGGCGATCACCTGATCGAGATCGCCGCGACGCACCGGCCGAATCTGCAAGGCTTCGTCGTTGGCGGGAGAAGTCCGTGTCTGGACGGTCTGGCTGCGCTGCATCTTGGGGTGTCGTCAACTGTGCCAATCGAACATGAACTAGATCAAGTCTATTCCGGCATTTCGGTACCAGAATGATTTTATCGCGCGCAGTCTACCTGTTTCCCATGAATGGCGTGAGCGGACTGGTACGGCGCTGGCGGTGCCCTCGTCGTCGAACAGGCAGCGGCGTCGCGGCAGCACTGTGCGTCGGCCGAGGTTGCCCAGGCCCGCGCCTGAGATTTGGAGTCAGCGATGGCCAAGTTGTTCTTCACTCGCCAGACCTTGCATGACGGCGCATCGAAGCCTGCTTGCACGGCCATCGACGACAGCGTTGCGCCTGCGGCGCGATCGACGCTGGTCTTGCCACGTGCCCAGCGCAGTCGCAGCAGGCCCGCGCAGAACTTTGACGAGATGAGGGTTTGACGATGAAAAGCAGCCTGCAAGCCGGCCTCAACAAGACCACCTCGGTACTGGTGGACCGCGAACGCACCATCGATTTCATGGGCGACAAGGCGCGTGTCTATGCCACGCCGATGCTGGTGCGCGACATCGAAGTCGCCTGCCGCAACCTGCTGCTGCAGCATCTCGACGCCGGCGAAGATTCGGTGGGCACGCGTGTCGAGCTCGACCACATGGGCGCGACGCTGCTCGGCATGAACGTGCAACTCGCGGTGCGCATCAGCGAAGTCAAGGGGCGCGCGGTCAGCTTCGAGATCGACGGCTGCGACGAGGTCGAGCCGATCTGTCGCTGCAAGCACCAGCGCTTCGTCGTCGACCTGGCGACGACCGAGAAGCGGCTCGCAGCGAAGGCGCAGAAGGCGGGCATCACGTGAACACGAGCAGCGCGCGCACCGAGCGCGTGCCGACCTACTGCTACCAGTGCGTCGCCGGCCCCGACCTGCTGACGGTGAAGGTGGTGAACGGCGTGGCCACCGAGGTCGAGCCGAACCTGTGCGCCGCGAAGATCCATCCCGGCGGTGGCAAGGTCTGCGTCAAAGCCTTCGGCCTGGTGCAGAAGACCTACAACCCGAACCGCGTGTTGACGCCGATGAAGCGTTGCAACCCGCTGAAGGGCCGCGACCAGGACCCGGGTTTCGTACCGATCAGCTGGGACGAAGCCTTCGAGCTGATCGCCGGCAAGTTGAACCAGGTGCGCGCCGAGGGACTGCTCGACGATTCGGGTTATCCGCGCGTGGCCGCCAGCTTCGGCGGCGGCGGCACGCCGCAGTCGTACATGGGCACCTTCCCGGCCTTCCTGTCGGCCTGGGGGCCGATGGACATGGGTTTCGGCTCGGGCCAGGGCGTCAAGTGCTATCACTCCGAGCACCTGTACGGCGAGTTCTGGCACCGCGCCTTCATCGTCGCGCCGGACACACCGCTGTGCAACTACCTGATCTCCTGCGGCTCGAACATCGAGGCCGCGGGCGGCGTGGTCGGCGTCTGGCGCCACGCCAAGGCGCGGGTGCGCGGCATGCAGCGGGTGCAGGTCGAGCCGCATCTGTCGGTCACCGGCGCGTGCTCGGCACAATGGGTGCCGATCAAGCCGAAGACCGATGCGGCCTTCCTGTTCGCGTTGATCCACGTGCTGCTGCATGAAGTGGCACGCGAGCGGCTCGATGTCGATTTCCTGGCCAAACGCACCGCTTCGCCCTACCTGGTCGGCGAACATGGTTACTACCTGCGCGACCGCGCCAGCCGCAAGCCGTTGGTGTGGGACCGGCTGAGCGAGGCCGCCCGCGCGCATGACGCGCCCGACCTGCGCGAAGCCATCGAAGGCCGCTACGAAGTGGACGCCGTCGAGATCGGCGCCGACGATGAAGTACTGGCCGATGGCACGCTGACCGGCAAGACTGGTTTCACCAAGCTGGTCGAGCACATGCGCGAATACAGCCCCGAATGGGCCACCGCCATCTGCGACGTGCCCGCCGAGCAGATGCGGCGCATCGCCAACGAGTACATCGACCACGCCTGTGTGGGCGAAACGATCGACATCGAAGGTACGCCGATGCCCTTCCGCCCGGTGGCGGTGACGCTGGGCAAGACGGTGAACAACGGCTGGGGCGGGTTCGAATGCTGCTGGGCGCGCACCTTGATGGCCACGCTGGTGGGCGGGCTCGAAGTGCCCGGCGGCACACTGGGCACCACTGTGCGGTTGAACCGGCCACTGTCGGAGCGGCTGGAAAGCGTCAAGCCCGGGCCCGACGGCTTCATGCACTATCCGCTGAACCCGACCGACAAGGCGCACTGGTCGCCGTCGCCGAACATTCGCAACGCCTACCGCACGATGGTGCCGCTGGCGGCCGACGGGCCGTGGAGCCAGGCGCTGGGGCCGACGCACT